>NZ_DATMXX010000259.1:0-8102 GCF_035561255.1 Sporomusa sp.
CCTACATTTCTGTTTATGGCTTATACCAAATCCTTCAGGATGCGCCGGCAGAAGCCGCCAGGTAAATAAAAAAGACCACTCATCATCACGAGTGGTCTTACAAATTCCAATCATTATAGCTTTACGTCACACTGACCGGGTCTTCCCCGGCCTGTTCTTCGGCATACGGTTTATTCCCCCAGTAGCTGGCCAGCATACTGCCTGTCATATATTCCCACACAGTCATCACCGCAGCCGGCAAAGCCGCCATTGGATCAAGATGCGCCAAAGCCAGGGCCACGGCCAGGCCTGAATTCTCCATACCGATTTCAAAAGTAACGGCCCGGGACTTTTTCTCCGACATGCCCACCGCTTTGCCGGCGTAATACCCCAGAACCAGGCCGGCTATATTGTGAATCGCCACAGCCAGACACAGGACCAATGCCATTGTCGCCATTTTGGCGGCATTCAGCGCCACTACCGACGACATAATGGTAATAATAAAGATAACCGATACAGCCGGCACTACCTTGGTGAGTTTGCCTACCAGCTGCGGGGCCGCCGTATGCAGTGCCACACCAACCCCTACAGGAATCAATACAATCTTGACAATATCCAGCAGCAAGGCGCCGATATCAATAGGAATCATAGCTCCGGCCAGCATGGCAAAGATATAGGTGGTAAGCACCGGCGCCAGAATGGTATTAACACTGGAAACGGTTACCGAAAGCGCCGTATCCCCCTTGGCAATGTAGGTCATAACATTGGAACCGGTACCGCTCGGACAGGCTCCCAGTAGTACCATGCCTGCAGCCAGCGCCGGTGACAGACCCAGCATCTTGGCTACAGCAAAGCCAACTAACGGCATAATCAGATAACGAAAAAACACCCCGTAGAAAACATCCTTAGGCCGTGTTAACACCAGGCGGAAGTCCTCAAGGGACATGGTAAGCCCCATCCCCAGCATAATAACCCCCAGCATATACGAAATGTACTTGCCAATGGGTTTAAAGGGGGCTGGATAGAAAAAGGCAATTACTGATATAACCACCACCCACAGCGTCATGTACCGGCAGATAAACTGAGCTAACTTCTCCAAAAATCTCATAACCAACCTCCTGTTAATAAAAAATAAAACCTCCTGCCTCCTTCGAGTCAACAGACTCAAAGGGGCAAGAGGCAAATCTCGCGGTACCACCCTTTTTACAAATATAAAAATATCTGCATCTCATCAGGTCAAACAACCTTAGCAGAATAACGACTGCACTCCTGGCGGAGCTGAGACCGGCGCAGCTTACTTCTTTCGATTCAGCCTTGCTGTTCAGGAGTGATTCTTATATTTCTGGCGTTGCCGGTTCGCACCAACCACCGGTTCTCTGAAACGTCCTGGAAAAACAACGTTCTCCCTCATCACATTTATGATATTAAGTTCAGGGTCAAAATCAACTTGTTACTACTATACCCCCTCAACTCCCACTTGTCAACAAAAAATTACACCCCTTGTCCTCTCTCACTGTAACCTTATCATTCCTGTTGCTTCGACGCAAACACTACCTGGCAGGAATACGGGTTACAGGCATAACCGCAAGACGGGCAATTCTCCTGCTTAGCATCATTTACTGTCCATATATAGCCGCAGGCTGTACACTTAAAACCATCGGCAAGCTTTTTGGCATCATTCAAATCATCAGCCGGCTTGGCTCCGGACGCAGGCAGTATCTGACAGGAATAGGGATTGCAGGCATAGCCGCAAGACGGGCATACAGCCTGCTTGCTGTCTGCGGTTGTCCAAACATAGCCGCAGGCTGTACATTTGAAGTCCAGCGCAGTATTTTTCGATTTGTTCACATAATACTGAGTCATAGAAAACACCTCCTATTTTCATACAACTCTGTATTTCTTTATAAGTGTAACCGTTCTGCCTTACTAAATGATTTCCCTGATTTTTCATATTACATGACAATTATTTTCAAAAACAACATACAACTGCCGACTTCAGTCTATAGCCTTGCCCGCTATCGCGGCAATTGCCTCAACTTCGTACATAAGCCGGGAAAAGTTCTCTGGCGTCAGGGACTGCTTACCGTCGCACAGGGCGATGGCCGGGTTGGGATGAACCTCGATTATCAGGCCATCGGCCCCGGCAGCAATAGCGGCCCTGGCCATCGGTCTGACCATCTGCCAGCGACCCGTGCCGTGGCTAGGATCAACGATGACTGGCAGGTGGCTGAGGTTTTTTACGGCGGCAACTGCCCCCAGGTCCAGTGTGCTGCGAGTATAGGTTTCAAAGGTACGGATTCCCCGTTCGCACAGAATGACCCGGTAGTTACCTTCACTCATAATATATTCGGCGGCATTCAACCATTCGCTGATGGTGGCTGCCAACCCGCGTTTAAGTAATATCGGCTTATCGGTCCTGCCGGCCATTTTGAGCAGGTGAAAGTTCTGCATATTCCTGGCGCCAATTTGCAGGACATCGGCATAGTGGCTGACAAGCTCCACCGCCGAGGCATCGATAACCTCTGTCACAATCCTCAGACCGGTCTGGACTCTGGCTTCTGCCAGAAATTCCAGTCCTCTTTCGGCTAGCCCCTGAAAGGCATAGGGTGAAGTACGGGGCTTATAAGCTCCGCCCCGCAAAAACTGCGCTCCCGCCCCTTTTACGACTCTGGCGGCTGTCAGCAATTGCTCAAGGCTTTCGACAGCGCAGGGACCGGCCATAATCCCTAAATGCCGGCCGCCGATTTTTGCTCCCATTACATTGATCACCGTGTCTTCTGGTTTAAATTGCCGGCTGACCAGGTTGTAGCTGTCCGCTATTGCCAGATCAACACCTGCCCCGGCCGCCATCAGTTTTTGGGTCAAATGATCACACACCCTTTCCAGGAATAAGTCAGCAGGCCCATAGCCTGGCAAACGCCTAAGCTGTAAACACAACAGCACCGGCGTAACCCGGGGCCGGCATAAACGGGAGCAGCTTCCAGTCGGCTGTACCGTCCCCGGTGCCGCCGACACTGAACATACCGGTTTCCGGTTCGCTGTCGGTTGCAGTGAAAAAGGAATTCAAGGGGCGACTTAGGCCTTCTCCGGTCGCTTTGACAAAAGCCTCTTTGCGAGTCCAACAGTCAAAAAATGCCTTTTCTTTATAAGATAAGGGGCTACACTGGATCATGGCGCGTTCCCGGTCATGAAAATAGGTATCAACAATCTGTTGGCAGTCGGGCATAGGCCGGATAAACTCCACATCGACACCAATGCAGGGAAATCTTGAGAATGCCAAAACCACCAGTTGATGCGAGTGGGCAAGATTGAAGGAAAAGGATGCGCCAGCGACGCCGGCCAGTTCAGGCTTGCCATTAGGCTGCTGCCTAAACCGCACGAGGCCGGGCGGGATGTTCAGGTATCTCCCCGCAAGTATCCGCAAAATTCCGTGGGCTACAGCAAACCGCAGCCGGTCTTGTTGGAAATAAAACCGGCTCATTCGGCTTGTCTCCTCGGCAGAAAGAAGATGTCCTAATTCTTTTACCCGGGCTGATGAGGAAAAAGTCTGCGTACAAACCCACCAGAGATGGATATGCCCGTTCGCCAATACCATAGGTGAAGCCAAAACAAATTGATCTTCAGTAAATTCCCTGATGTGGAAAAAAGACAATGCACTGTTCATCCTTTCTTTACGGCCTCAAAGTATGCAGTTCAACCCATTGCGGGCTTGGTTGCCGGTTGCAGTTCCGCTGAACAGGCACTAACTGCCGAGTAACACTGCTTAACTTTTCCCTTGTTTCCTCCAGTTCCCGGGCAGGTACCGACATTTCGACAATACCGGCCCCGGCATGCAGCCAGGCTTGCTTGTCCTGTTGAAAAATGGTCCGTAAAACAAGGGCGGCATCCAGAGCGCCGTCGCTGTCATAGGTCAGTACGCAGCCGCTATAGAGATTTCTGGCCTCTTGCTCCAGTCTGCCAATGGCGGCAATGGATTGCTGCTTGGGAATACCGGAAGCCGTGACGGCAGGAAACAGGGTATTAAAGGCATGCCATGAATTATAACCAGGCTTAAGTTTCCCTTTTAATCTTGAGGCAATATGCTGTACAGTCCCTCGCTTGGCTACCGACATAAAATCACTGACGGCAATCGTTGCCTCAGCGCAGACACGCTGCAACTCTTCAAACGCAAGTTTTACGGAAACCGCATGTTCAGCAATCTCCTTCGGGTCATTTACCAGTTCCACCCTAAGCCTGCCGTCCTCTTCCTCACTGATGCCGCAAGCACGTGTTCCAGCCAGGGGCAGGGTGCTGACCCAGCCCTGCCGGTCAACTTCAACCACTGTTTCCGGACTAAAACCGGCGGCCTGCAAACCGTCAAGGGCCAATAAAAATGACCTCGCCGGCGAATTAACGCTCCGGCCGGCAAGATAACTGGCCACCATATCCAGTTCGCAGTCAAGGGGAATTTTTCTGGATAGAATTACTTTTTGATAGTTGCCGGTCTGGATTTCTCCGACTGCTGCCGTGACCATCTGCATGTATTCACCGGCTTTATGGCTGCCGGCTGCGGGCACTTGCAGCTTTTGCCCACTCAGCCTGCCGGCAAAATATTGTTCAAAGTTCTTATTCTGACCATCAGCCGCAATCTGTTTCACAAGCTTGCCCAATCCTGCGAAAGCCTCTGTCCCCAGCGTCCGCACCAGTATTGAGCCGGGGGTAAACCGCACTTCCGCCTGGGGAATGAACAGCTTAAGCAGGCATTGATCTTCCGACAGCAGCGGCAATTGATGATTATAGCGGGCCAGACCAAAATTGGCTATACCATACGCACGCCAATTATTAAGGCGGACTGTGGAAAAAATACGTTCCAAGGTTTCGCTTAATATTGCATTTTCAAACTGCAGGCTTCTGCTGTCTGTGGTCAGGGTTGCATAATCCGGGTCAACTGTAAGCAAGGCATGAATTCCCAGCCCCAAAGACAGTTCTTCCCCGCTCTCGTAAAGCAGATAGTGCTCACTAAAACCAGCTTCGGCAATTTGCGCTGCCGCCTGGAAAGCATCACCGGCAAAACCGATGCTTTCCTCCAGATAGGCAATTGGGTATACTGGGGTTTTGCGTTCAGTCCTGGCCGCCAGCTGCCGGAGTTTGGACTTATCGACCTTGCCAACGCTGGTTAGAGGCCAGAAGTCAATGTGTTCAACTTGATCCGGCAGTTTGTAGCGGGCCACGCCCCGGTCATGTAAAAACCGGTGAACGGCGGCCAAAGTAATGTCTTCATTGTCAGTAAGCAAATAAGCGCAGCTTCTCTCACCCAGGGTTTCATCAGGAAGGCCGACCACGGCCGCATCTTTAATCTCCGGATGAGCGCACAGATGTGCTTCAATTTCGGCCGGCATGATCTTTTCGCCGGCCCGGTTTATTTGCTCTTTTATCCGGCCGCCGATTTGTATATTGCCTGCCGGGGTCAGTCTCGCCTTGTCCCCGGAACAATAAAAGCCATCGGCAGTGAAGCATTTACTGTTTTGCTCCGGTGCCCGGTAGTACCCGCTGATGGTATAGGGGCCACGCGTCAGCAGTTCCCCATATTCACCGGGGGCGACAATATTTCCGTCCTGATCGACAATTCGGATTTCATCGGCCGGTGACAGCGGACGCCCCTGGCAGCTGAGCACGTCCTGCTCAGAGTCATCAAGGGAAGTGCAGCAAATGAGACCTTCGGCAATGCCAAAAACCTGCTGCAGCCTGCAGTGCATTTCCGGGCTAATGCGGGCAGCGATGCTCCTGTCAAGCATTGAACCGCCAATCTGGAGAACCTCCAGGCTGGAGAGGTCGCTGGCAGTATCCCATTCCAGAACTTCCAGCCATAGGTTAACAAGGGCGGGCACTAGAGCGGTAATTGTCACTCTTTCTTGTTCAATCAAGGGAAAAGCCTCGTCGCAACTGGTGGTTTTGCATAAAACGACCCGGCCGCCTGCTGACAGGGTGCCCAGGATGCCGGGGCAGCAGAGAGGAAAGTTATGAGCCACCGGCAGGACGGCAAGATAAACGCTTTGCGGGTTAAGTCGGCACCGGGCGGCGGCCGCTTTGGCATTATAAGCATAATCGGCATGGGTCCGGGGAATGAGCTTAGGTGTGCCGGTCGTGCCCCCGGATAACAACAACAGCGCGATATCCCGGTGGGAGGGGGGCGGCAGTTCAACCGGCGGTCTGCTGATGTCAGCAAGCTTAACACCGCTGAGATTGTCACCATCGGTGATCAGAAATTTGACGGCCGGATGATTTTTCATCAGTTGTTCAGCCATGCTTCGATAATCAAACCCCAGAAACGTATCGGGAATAATATAGGCGACCGGTTTGGCCAAACGGAAAATCCCGTCCAGCTCAGCCTCCCGGTGGGCAGGCAAGGCCAAAACCGGCACTGCACCGATCCGAAACAAAGCAAAGCAGGTAAGTACGAACGAAATACGGTTTGGCAACTGCACAACCACATTATCGCCTTTCTTTACCCCCAGCAGAAAAAAGCCGGCAGCAAGTTCATCAGCCTTGCGGTCAAGCTCCCGGTAAGTAAGTCTGGTTGCAGCTTCAACAAGCGCAATGTTCTCCGGATACTTTTGCGCCCACATTGTCAATTGCTGCCCTAGTGTCAGCGATTCCCAATACCCCAGTTCTTCATATCTCCCGGCGGCACCGGTAAACCACTCCTCATTTGCTTTCATTATCCTCTCGCCTCCCGCTTATTTACGCTTCATTCAGGCAAACCTGCTCTTCAGCCGCTTTTTCCAGTCTTTGTTCCTCAGCCTGAGCAACTTGCCGGTATGCGGCTACCGGCAGTTCCATATACACCTTTTTCCCGGCCAGTTTTACAATTTTGGCCGGTGAGCCAATTACGGTGCAGCCTGCAGGAACATCACGATTGACAATGACTGTTTGCGCACCAATTTTACTATTATCGCCAATGGTAACCGGCCCTAAAATGGTAGCCCCGTGGCCGATAAACACATTATCGCCAATAGTCGGATGCCGTTTGCGTTTTTCTTTGCCTGTCCCCCCGAGGGTAACACCGTGAAATAATGTGCAATTCCGCCCCATCGCCACTGTCTCACCAATAACAACCCCGCAACCATGATCGCAAAAAAATCCTGGCCCGATGGTTGCCCCCGGATGGATTTCGATACCGGTAACAGCACGCATGAGCTGCGAGAAGAAACGCGGCAGAAAGGGAATCCCCAGTCGGTACAAGGGGTGAATAACAGCCCGGTGGACGGCAATGACGTGCAGGGAGGGATAAAGCAGAAACTCCAGATTCCGGCAGGCAGGATCATGCCGGTAAATCGCCCGTATGTCTTCCAGCAGTGCAATCATAAAACAGACTCAGCCTCCTTCTATTTGTTATAGATCTGAACCTAAATATGGATTAGATTTACACTTAACAGTCTTATTTACTTGGCAATCGCCAGTTCTGTCAAATCGTCACTGTGTATTTCTCCCTGGGTTTAAACACCATGCTTGATACATAGCAGTTTTTACTAACCCAGCCTACATAGGAGGAGACAAATAATAGGCTGGATAGCCTGTCCTCCCCCGCCTTCACCTCACCTCCTCACTCGTCCCATCCATCGCCATAAGCTCATGATGCCTTCATTATCCAGCCCGCAACTGCTGCTGCAGGTTCCCCAGGTGGTTATACAGTCCCTTGTTGATCAAACTGATACAAAAAAACTGTAAATAAGATAAAAAGAACAACAAATAATATTTCCGGAAATGAAATATATACTTTTCTCAAAGAAGTTCTCTTATTTTCTCCATCAATTCCCCTGGTCAGAGCTGCTGTTGCCAATTCATCAGAGATCTTGACACTCCTGAGAAGGAGAGGAATCATAATGTATTCTGTTGTCTTAATAGGATGCAGTATAGCTCTTTTAAAAGACAGATCAAGGTTTCGCATTTTCATAGTATCCCGGATATAACCTAACTCTTCTGTTACAGTAGGTAAAAATCTAAATAAGACAGCCAATGATAAAATAATTGATTTAGGAATTTTCATTTGCTCCAAAGCTACTATTAACTCATTAACTTTTACTGTAGAAAAAAGCCAATAACTAAGCATAACTAGTGGGATAAACTTTAACATAGTATAAGTA
>NZ_DATMXX010000260.1:0-10599 GCF_035561255.1 Sporomusa sp.
ATATAGGCTAGCCCACAAAACCGCGATATGTGAAAAGGAGTATTGAACATGAACGGAAATATTTATTATAATTTAAGTCCGGCACAATTGGTAGAAACCGCAATTAGGCGGGGCGAGGGGCAGTTAACTGCCAGCGGCGCACTACAGGTAACCACTGGTAAATATACAGGTCGCTCGCCAAATGACAAATTTGTTGTTGACTCTCCTGCGGTACATGACAAGATTGACTGGAATAGTAATAAGGCTTATTCATCAGATAAATTTAATCAGTTATACAACCGGATGTTAGCTTATATGCAGAAGCGGGAACTCTTTATTTTTAACGGTTTTGCCGGTGCAGATGCGAGCAGTCGTATTAGTGTTCAGTTTGTGAACGAGTTTGCCTGGCAAAATCTGTTTGTACAGCAGCTGTTTATCCGTCCGGAGACTGTGCAACCAGGCCTTGTTCCTGATTATAAAGTAATTTGTCTCCCGGGGTTTAAGGCTGACCCTGCTATGGACGGGACAGCTTCAGAGGCTTTCATTATCCTGAATTTTGAACAGCGTCTGGTGTTAATTGGCGGCACCCATTATGCCGGGGAAATGAAAAAATCGATATTTACGGTTATGAACTTTATCTTACCTGCGAAGAATATTTTATCGATGCATTGCTCTGCCAATGTTGGGGCCCAAGGGGATAGCGCCCTGTTTTTTGGGTTAAGCGGCACCGGAAAAACCACCTTGTCAGCTGATCCGGAGCGTCGTTTGATTGGCGATGACGAGCATGGGTGGAGTGATGAAGGCATTTTCAATATTGAAGGTGGCTGTTATGCTAAGTGCATCGGTCTAAAACATGAGACTGAACCACAGATTTGGGAAGCTATCCGGTTTGGTTCTGTTTTAGAGAATGTAGTAATTGACCCTGCAACCCGCAGGCCGGATTTTGCTGATGCTTCAATCACCGAAAATACAAGGGTTGCTTATCCGGTTGACTATATACCTAATGCATTAATCCCAGGGGTAGCCGGGCATCCGCAAACAATCGTGTTTCTGACCGCCGATGCCTTTGGCGTTTTGCCGCCCATCTCTAAGT
Source organism: Sporomusa sp. (assembly GCF_035561255.1). GTDB lineage: Bacteria > Bacillota > Negativicutes > Sporomusales > Sporomusaceae > Sporomusa. Next base: position 1,073 of record NZ_DATMXX010000260.1, read on the forward strand.
TAAATGCCGAGCAGGCTATGTACCACTTCTTATCAGGGTATACCAGCAAGCTTGCTGGCACCGAACGCGGCATCACTGAACCTCAGGCTACATTCTCTGCTTGCTTTGGCGCGCCATTTTTACCACTGTCTGCACTTAGGTATGCTGAGCTCCTGGGCGAAAAACTCAAGCGTCACCAGACTCATGTATTCTTGATTAATACCGGTTGGTCGGGTGGCTCATACGGGGTTGGCAATCGCATGAAACTCTCCTATACCAGGGCGATGGTAACGGCTGCTATTGAAGGTCATTTGGAACAGGTGTCTTACCAGCTTGATCCAATATTTAATGTTTATGTGCCTACAAGCTGTCCGGGTGTACCTGCTGACATTCTCGTGCCGCGAAATACCTGGACTGATAAAGAGGCCTATGATCGCAAAGCCAAGGAATTAGCCAGGCTGTTTGTTGAAAATTTCAACAGCTTCTGTGAGAATACATCAACTGAAATTGCTGCTGCAGGACCTCGCGGGTAATTAAAGGCCGCCGTTATTGAGAACGGCGGCCTTTAACTATTGTATTGCAGGCAATTTTTGTTTAAGGCTTATTACTGGGGAGAATAAGTCACCTAATGTGGCAGTGCGGTCAAGTACTTGGGCAGCATCAAAGGTAAGTAAAGCAGGATCTTTTTGATTGACCACGCTGACAACCTCATCCCAGGTTACAGGAGTAGAGACTGTGGGATGTTCTTTAGCACGGAGTGAGTAAACACAAACTGTCGTCTTGTGTTCATCATTTTGACTCCAATCGATAAAGATTTTACCGGTACGCAAGACTTTCTTCATATTAGCAACGATTAGGCCGGGGTATTTTTCCTGAAATCGCGTAGCAAGTACCCGGGCAAAATTTTTAGTAATCTCGTAACTCACAGGTGTATTAAGCGGTATATATAGCTGAAGACCCTTGGAGCCTGATGTTTTAGGGAAACTCTGCAAATTATGTTTGTCAAAATAGTCTTTTAGGAGTAGTCCGACCTGGGCACAATCCACAATGGTTGCAGGTGGACCAGGATCAAGATCAAAAACCAGCAGAGATGGTTGGTTCACCGCTGGAGCCACAGACAGTGAGGTATGCAGCTCAAGTGCCGCCAGATTGGCAGCCCATACCAGGGTTGGCAAATCAAGGGCATTGCAGAAGTTGATGTTGCGGTTATTGCTGCCGCTCCATACCGGAATGGTTTTAACCCAGTCGGGGCGATGGGCCGGACATTCTTTCTGATAAAAAAACTTGCCTTGTGCACCATTAGGATAGCGCTTTACAGTCAGCGGCCGATTGATAAGATGGGGTAGTAGAACAGGGGCAATGCGAATATAATAATCAAGCATTTGACCCTTTGTGAAGCCTGTGGCAGGATAAAATACTTTGTCGAGATTACTGATTTTTAGTTTGCGCCCACCGATGTCTACTGTTGTTTTGGTCTTGTTATCACTGGGCACTGGCTTTTTTCCTCCTGGCTGCCGCGACTGGCTTTGTGTCTTTAACCAGCTTTTGGCCCTTACCACCGTCATTTTTGTTTTTTATGGCGGAGATGCTGGCCTCAAGAGCCGCCATCAGATCAATTACTTTACCGCCTTCTTTAACCTCCGGCTGACTGATTACTGTCTGTCCTTCGGCCTTTTTCTCCAGCATTTCCAGGACTTGATGATGATATTGATCATGATATTTAGCAGGCTCAAACCCGGTTGACAGTGATTCAATGAGCTGCTCAGCCATGGCCAGCTCTCTGGTATCCGGTTCAGGTACATCAACTGGCAATTCTTCTAATTGGTCTGCGGCAATGATCTCGTCGGCAAAGTGCATCGTCGATAAGGACAGGGCGTTTCCTGCCGGACGGATGGCGGTAAGATATTCTTTGTTGCGCATGACGACCCTGGCAATTGCGACTTTACTGGTTTTTCGCATAGCAGCCAGGAGCAGGCTATAGGCCTTGCCTGCTCCTTTGTCAGGGGTGAGATAGTAGCAATTGTCATAGTATAGCGGGTCAATCTGGCCAAGCTCGACAAAATCTTCAATTGATATCGTATGGGCGTTTTTAGGCTGAATGGCTTCAAGTTCATCGCTGGTGACGATTACATACTGGTCAGGAGAGATTTCATAACCCTTGACAATGTTTTCAGCTGGAACCTCAGCACCGTCAGACGGGCAGATCTTTTTTAGGCGAATACGGCAGCCGTCTGATTTGCGTAGTTGATTAAAATGGATGGACTTCTTTTTTACGGCGTTGTATAGTTTGACTGGAATGTTGACGAGCCCAAAACTGATAGAGCCACTCCACATCGGGCGGGGCATAGGCACACCTCCGGTGATTAGTCTTCGCGAATTACCTGGCGTGGGTCTTTGTCGTCTCTCAAACCCTTAAAAGAGGGGTGTCGCAGGGTATGATTGGGGGTCCATTCGGTAAATTCAAATTCTCCGATTAATACCGGTTCAACAAACCGGGCGTTTTTAACAGCAGGATCTTGAGCAAAAGGATTGGTTTGCCTGCTCAGCGGTGCCAGCTTTTTTCCCAGTTCAGCCAGGGTGGTCTGAGTAAAGCCGGTGCCGGCTTTGCCTGCATATAACAGATTTTGCGGAATACCTCTAGCTTGGGCTGCCTGTGGTGTCACATCATAGCAACCGATAAGCAATGCGCCGATTCTCCCTTCGCGGGTACCTTGGCCAGGAACCCAACCGCCGATGACCAGTTCCTGGCGGCGCTGATTCTTGATTTTGAGCCAGGCTCCGGTACGCTTGCCTGCCTGATAGGTGCTGTCAAGGCGTTTTACGATAATGCCTTCCAGGTCCAGTTTACGGCTGGCAGCTAAGATGGTTTTACCGTCACCTGTTTTGTAATCAGGTGTTTGCCAATGGGCACCGTCAAGACCAAGGCTTTCTAGTAGGGCCCGTCGCTCAATATAGGTTTTATTCAGGAGCGAGTTGCCATTGAGGGACAAGATGTCAAAGATCATATAGTGGGCAGGAACCTTCTGCGTCATTTCAAGGATCGTTTTATCGTGAGTGAGTCCCATCCGGTGCTGCAGCAGGGAGAAGGAGGGGAGTCCAGCTGGAGTAAATGCCACGATTTCTCCATCCAGGATCAGTTCTGTATGGCTGCGGCCTGCAACTTCAGCCAATGCGTGAAGTTCGGGGTATTGATGAGTAATGTCTTTAAGGTTGCGACTCAGCAGTTTATACTGTTTTTTTTCCAGATAGAAGATGGCCCTGAGGCCGTCCCATTTGATTTCAAAACTGCATTGATCCTGGTCAGCAGGCAATAAACCTGGTTTTGCCAGCATTGGCTTAATTATTGGCATAATAATCCTCATCAGGCTAGTTTGATCTTAGTTTCTGCAGGACAAGCAAATATATTACATAAAAATAAAAACAGGCCGGAATTATCCGGCCTGTCAAATAGTCAAGTAGTAATTTATCTATTGGATTGGAAGCAATCGCGACAATATACAGGTTTTCCGGCAGTAGGGCGGAAAGGAACCTGAGTCTGGATACCACAAGCGCTGCAAGTAGCATCGAACATTTCGCGTTGAGGGCGAGCGTTGCTGCCACCACCCATGCGTCCACCGTTTTGACGTTTTCTAGCTGCACGGCAATCCGGGCAACGGGAAGGATCGTTTTGGAAACCCTTCTCAGCATAAAAAGCTTGTTCTGATGCGGTAAAAGCAAAAGCTGCGCCGCACTCCTTACAGGCAAGATCCTTGTCTTGATAATCCATCTTTAACCAACCTCCGTAATATGTGTTTGACTCAAACAATTGCTGGTCGGTTGGTCAAGATTGAAGCTGCTAGCCATCGAAAGCAATTATATTTTGTCATGTAATCAATATAACGCGTACTAAAGTAATTGTCAAGAGTTGGTTATTGTTTTTTCCAGTTCATCTAACATATTGGAAAACCTGCCGAGAGTAAGCTCAATAGGCCGGGCTTTGGACATGTTGACACCTGCTTTTTTTAGGATGTTAATGGGATAATCTGAGCCGCCGCTCTTTAAGAAATCGATGTAGCGCTCTTGGGCGCCATCGCCTTCAGCCAGAATTTGCTGTGCCAATGCTGTGGCTGCTGCGTAACCTGTAACATACTGGTAAACATAGAAGTTCGAGTAGAAGTGCGGTATTCTGGCCCATTCAATGTCTATTTCCGAGTCAACCATCATATCTGGACCATAATATTTGACATTAAGAATATGCCACAATTCATCAAGCAAATCTGCTGTTAATGTTTCACCATGTTCGGCTTTGTCATAAATGCTTTTCTCAAACTCAGCAAACATTGTTTGCCGATAGACGGTTGCCCGCACCATTTCAAGGTATTGGTTTATCAGATATAATTTCTTCTTTGTATTTTTCGTTGTTTTTAGCAGGAAATCATTTAATAGAATCTCATTGGTGGTTGAAGCTACTTCGGCGCTAAAGATCGTGTATTGGGAGGTAGTATATGGTTGGATAGCTTGGCTGTAATAGCTGTGGATGGCATGACCCATCTCGTGCGCTAAGGTACTGACATCCTCTAGCCGGTCATTATAATTTAAGAGAACAAAGGGGTGGACACCATACACTCCCCAACAATAAGCACCGGTTTGTTTGCCTTTATTCTCATAGACGTCAATCCAGCCTGAGGTTAACCCCTTATTTAAAATACCGGTATATTCAGGGCCAAGCGGAGCCAGGCTGTCACGTACTAATTTTAGTCCCTCGGAGTATGAAATGTTAAATTTTACTGCTTTCGCTAGTGGGGTATATAGGTCATACATATGGACTTTATCAAGCTTTAAAGCCTTTTTCTTGAGATCAATATAGCGGTGCAGCGGTGCCAGGTTGTTATTGACTGTGGTAAGCAGGTTATCGTAGACGCTTACAGGGATGTTGCCGTCAGATAAGGCTGATTCCAGTGTCGAATTAAACTTACGGGTGCGAGCGTAAAAAATATTCTTTTTAACATTACCTGACAGGGTCGCTGCGAAGGTATTACGGAAGGCGTTGTAAGAGCCAAATAAGCCGGTAAAAGCCTCTTTCCGTACGCGACGGTCAGGTGACATAATGAGAGAGCGGTAGCGCCCTTCACTCAGTGCGAGGGGTTTGCCGTCTTCACCGGTAATGTCAGGAAACTTCATATCCGCATGGGCCAACATATTAAAGATTGTTTCTGCTGCTTGTGTGGCTTCAGCTGAGCGGGATAAGATCTCTTCTTCAACCGGTGATAAAATATGTTGTCTTTGGCGCAGCAGATTGTCAAAGTAAAAGCTGTATTCGGCCAAGAAATGTTCACGCCGGAAGGTTGTCAGTACATCATCAGGTATGGCTAGGATTTCAGGTTCAATAAATGAAGTAGCTGCACTTGTTTCAGCCAACAGGCCTTCGGTTTTGCCGACAAGTGCCTGATATTTGGCATTTGCCGAGTTCTCGTCCCGCTGCAGGCGGGCATAGGCAAATAATTTGCCTGCCAGGATATTGATTTCGTCTCGCAGTTTGAGACAGGCGATAAGGTTTCTTATCGATTGAGCTAAGATACCCTTGTATTTAGCCACCTTAGACAGGTCATTTTTAACATTATCAAAGTCGGCTTGCCATAACTGCTCGCTGGCGTAGATATCTTTAATCTGCCATTTATACTCAGGCTGTATTTCATCACGGGATGGCAGCCCTGTGGACGTTTGCGACATAAGAACACTTCCTCCCAAAAAGAATTAAGGATAACTTATGATATATATTAGCGTAGTATTGTGGTATTTCCTGGTATAGCATGCCTGAGTAAAATATTTTCTATACTTTAAAGTATTTCAGGATACCGTCACAGATGCTTTCGGCAGCATTATCCCGGCCATCCACGCTGGATAGGAGCATTTCTTCGAGTACATTGGAGATAAACGCCACTTCAATAAGTACGGAAGGCATATTGGTATAGCGTAACACGTAAAAGCTGGCAAAGCGTGCCCCCCTGTTTTTTGTACCTAGTTTTTCCGCCAGGCTCCGTTGTACCAGATTTGCCAGGTTTACTGAATCTTTATCACCATAATGGAAGGTCGTAGTGCCAGATGCCGTATTACTGGTAAAGGCATCATTATGGATACTAATAAATAGATCAGCTTCCGCTTGATTGGCAGCTTCTACCCTTGCTCCCAGTTCTTCATTGGCTGTTGCGTCTGTATAGGCTACATCGGCATCAGTGTCTCTGGTCATAACTACCGTAGCTCCGCTTTTTTCAAGCTTTTCTTTGAGCAGTAAAGCAATTACTAAGGTATTGTCTTTTTCCATAGTGCCGGTTGGTCCGAGAGCCCCCGGATCGCTGCCGCCATGCCCTGGGTCCAGGCAAATGACTTTGCCTGCAAGGCGTGCATTCTCATCTTCGGTTCTTTCATCAGCATGATTATCAGCCGGCAACCGCGGCATGGATGAATCTTTAGAGTTAATAAGCACCAATTCCCGTTGTGCATCATAGCGGATTCCCCAGTTAAGAACCTTGGCCATATTGCGGAGAGTTATTAATAAATCACGGTTGACGCGGGCGTTACCAGGCATGTAGCGTCCATCAATCATTATCCGCATACTGTTCACCATCCTCACATAGTATAAGTGATCTACTGGGTAATGTTTACCTTGTTTTATTTTATGCAGAGTTGGTTTGGCTGGTGACTGCTGCGCACTTTCAAGTTAGTGAAGGATATTTGACAAGGCTGACCGAAACTACTATACTTGCAGGGAGATTATGGTACCGGGAGAATGATATGAAGGTTCTACTATCAACGCTAAATGCTAAATATATCCATTCTTCACTGGCGCTAAAAGACTTGGCAGCTTATTGCCAGGCACCAGAGTGGAAGATAACTGTCCGTGAATATACTGTGAATAACGGTTTGCTTGAGATATTAAGTGATGTATATGTTTGTCAGGCTGATGTAATTGGTTTGGCCTGTTACATTTGGAATATTGAAACTGTTTTGCAGTTAGCATCACTAATTAAAAAAATACGGCCACAGACAGTTGTCATACTGGGCGGGCCGGAAGTTTCCTATCAGCCTGAAGGCATACTGGCCGACCAGGCTGCCGTTGATTATATAATACTGGGTGAAGGTGAGCAAACGTTTAAGAGATTATTGGCAGCACTAGTCGACGGACAGGCCATGGAGAGTATTGCCGGCTTGGCTTATCGCAGCCGTGGGGCAATTGTTGTCAGTCAGCCCCAGGTAGTTGCCAAACTAGATGATATTCCCTTTCCATATATAAAAGAAGAAATGCCGTTACTTAAAGATAAGATTCTCTATTATGAAAGCTCGCGCGGGTGTCCGTTTTCTTGTCAATATTGTCTTTCAAGCGCTACGGCGGGTGTGCGTTTTTTGAGTCTGGAACGGGTATTTAGTGACTTGAATTTTTTTGTTGAACATGATGTGAGACAGGTGAAATTTGTTGATCGTACCTTCAATGCCCGCAAAGAGCATTATTTCCCCATATTAAAATTTCTGGCCGGGCAAACCTGCCGGACTAATTTTCATTTTGAGATTGCTGCCGATATCTGGGATCAAGAAGTAGTGGAGTTTTTACGTCAGGTGCCAACAGGACGATTTCAGTTTGAGATTGGGATACAATCAACAAATGAACAAACGCTTACTGCAATAAAGCGCCATAACAACTGGCCGCAGATTGTCGAACATGTGAGCAAGGTTAGAGATTACGGCAATATACATCTGCATTTAGACTTAATTGTGGGCCTGCCTCATGAGGATTTAACCGTATTTGCTAAATCGTTTGATGAGGTCTACGATCTGCAGCCTGATATGCTGCAGATAGGTTTTCTTAAATTGCTCAAAGGATCAGGCATCAGGCAAAACGCTGCTGGACATGGCTATATTTACATGGATAGTGCGCCGTATGAAGTGCTTGCCAACAACTACCTGGACTATGGACAAATAAGAAGACTTAAGATTTTTGAAGAAGTGTTTGAACAGGTTTATAATAGCGGACGTTTTAGGTATAGTTTACCGTGGATTATTGCTCTTGCCGGAGCGGGAGCATTTAAATTCTACTATAAATTAGCTGGTTATTGGGAACAGCAGGGTTATCACCTTGTTGCTCACAGTAGCAAGACCCTGTACAAACACATGGTAGAATATTGCACAGTTTTTTATCCGGAATCTGTGGAGAAATACCAGGAATTTTTAAAATTTGACGCTCTCATGAGTGAACACGGGGCAGTTCGACCGGAGTTTTTACCCTGGAACCAGATGAATCAAGCAGCAACCGACAAGTGGGCAGAGTACAAGAACGCTTTTTGGCGGGATAGTGCTCGTGTCCGGCGGTATTTGCCTGATTTTGCATTTACTACATGGCGGGACCTCAAGAAGACTTTTCATGTTGAGGTATTTAGTGTAGACATACCATTATACTTGGAAGGTGCTGATAATTTGGCGAAGCATGAAGTGGCTGTTCTTTTTTCTTACAAGAATGCAAAACCAACTTATCAAGTGATTAATCATGATGACTTCTGGAATTAGATATAATGCATATTCGGAACACTTACGCCAAAGATATGGTGAAAAAGTGTATAAACTGCCGGTTAGTCTGCCGGTGACCTGTCCCAATCGTGATGGTCAGTGTGGGCACGATGGTTGTGTGTTTTGCGGTGAAATTGGTGCAGGCTACGAAAACCTGCCTGCCTGGTTGACTGTCAGCGATCAGTTGGCAGCTAATAAAGCTCACATTGCACCTAAATATAAAGCTAAAAAGTTCATTCCCTATTTTCAAAATTTCAGTAACACTTATTTGCCTGTAGATCAGTTAAAGCGCCATGTCATCGAGGCTTGTCAGGAAGATATTGTGGCCATTGCACTGGCTACTAGACCTGATTGTATTAGTGAACGATATTTGGAGATGCTGGCTGAGGTTAGGGAAGAATATGGTATAGATATTAGTATTGAACTGGGTCTACAGACCGTAAATTATCACACCTTGGTCAAGATTAATCGCGGCCACACTCTTGCTGAGTTTATTGATGCTACGCGGCGAATCAAATGCTGGTCAATCGACGTGTGTGCCCATCTTATACTAAACCTCCCCTGGGATGACATGGCTGACTCAATAGAAAGTGCCAAAATAGTATCAGCAATGGGGGTTGAGCAGGTCAAACTACATGCTCTATATATTGTTAAAAATACAGTGATGGCTGATTGGTATCAACAAGGGGAAATTACGCTCATTAGTAAAGATGAATATGTTGATAGAGTGGTTAGCTTTTTGGAATATCTTCATCCTGACATTGTTATTCAACGTTTGATTGGGCGTGCGCCTGAAGCAAATACGCTGTTTACCAACTGGCAGACAGGCTGGTGGAAGATACGTGAGGCTATTGAAGAACAATTACTGAAGCAAGACACATGGCAGGGAAAGAAATGCTCTTACCTCAATGGCCCGGCAGTGAGACAATTTCTATGAATAAGCAACAACCACAGTCTATGGCACTGTGGTTGTTGCTGTTAATACAGTCAGTTACTGATCTGGATATTTAAAT
>NZ_DATMXX010000261.1:0-7964 GCF_035561255.1 Sporomusa sp.
GGAAAATATATCATTCATTATGTAATGACAGCAACAATGACGTTGAAAAATGGAAAATGTGAGGTATACACTATTTTGAGGAGCCGGAAACGATGAAGAAAACCAATCTAACAACAAGGCTTAACTTTAAAATAGTTTTTGTTGTTTTGTTGTTGATGATCACTGTTACCGCATATAATCATTGGCTCTATGTACAAGAAGAAAACAATAAGAATATCGCTTTGCTTATGTCTATTACCGAGTTTCTTGTTCAAAAAAAGCCGTCCGGTTCCTTTGCGGACATTGCTGCACAACATGTTAGCCTTCAGCAACCGGTACAGGAGCAGGTTTTAGCCATCAATAAAGAACTACACCCTATTTTGAATGATATATTTGTGCCAATGAACATGATAAAATTCGGTTTTTATTCCCGTCAATACGAACGTATTGTTGCTATTGGCCCCCAGTGGGACACTTCGCTGCTTATCGGTATTAACCCTTGCAAGCTTCAAACAATCTATGCAGCAAATACTGATCAACTATTAAAAAATAAAAACTCAGTTGTGTGGCATGGTGCAAATACACTTGCCTATATTAAGCCGATTAGTGAAAATGGCGTGATTATTGGTCATGCATTTGCGTCTATCAATCAGGATGCTGTTTACTCGGCGATTTGGAAGAGGACAATCAGTACTTTTTTAGGTGCATTTCTCATGTTATTAGTATGTGTCGCTGTGTTTCGCGAGTTGTTTGTTAAACTAAAAAAAGATCTTCAGATATTCGCTGAATCAATTCTGGATGGTCGTACTTGCAATTATGAAAGTGAAATTGAGGAATTTACCCCTATTCTAAAACACATCAGCGAACAAACAGAGAAAATGACAAAACTGGACCGTTTAAACATCATCGGTGAAATGGCGGCCGGCATTGCCCATGAAATCCGAAACCCAATGACAACCGTACGGGGGTTCTTACAGTTTCTGAGTATAAAAAAAGAATTTACAAAACAAAAAGAAAACTTCGATCTTATGATTGATGAGCTGGATCGTGCCAACAGTATTATTACTGAATTTTTATCACTGGCTAAGAATAAGACCATGGAATTTAGCGAAATAAACTTAAATACGATTATCCATGATATTTATCCGCTTCTGCAGGCAGACGCTATGCGTAATAATTGTGAGATTAAAGTTATGTTAGGAGATATCCCTAATGTGTTTGTTGACCAGAACAGTATCCGGCAACTTATTTTAAATATGGTACGAAACGGTCTTGATGCAATGCCTGGCAGTGGCATAATTAACATTTATACTGAATCAGTTGAATCGAAAGTTCTATTATCTATCCAGGATTGTGGGGGCGGTATTCCACCTGAGATCAGGGATAAGCTGGGAACACCTTTCTTTACTACCAAAGAACAGGGTACTGGGTTAGGTTTAGCGATTTGTTATCAAATTGTACAACGCCATTCTGCAACCCTGAGTATTGAAAGCAGCCTGGGAAGAGGGACAACCTTTACAGTCGGCTTCAGGCAATCCTAATCATGTACTCCTATTAGTCAGAACAGTAAGTAAACTCATCTAACTGAGGTGATAAATATGGCTGAACGAATTATAACCCTGTCCTTTTTGCTGGGAAGTATCATCTATCTGTTTGCTGCTCAACAACTGACTTTTGGAACGATTGAATCACCTAAATCCGGGTTTCTCCCAAATCTGGCAGGTTTTGTTGGCATCGTGTTGGCATTAGTGCTTCTTTTCAACCAACGATGCACGGAAATGGTTAAACAGGATACGGTCAACTGGACTAAATTCCTATTTATCATTATTGGCCTGCTAGTTTACATTACAATCCTGAATACTATCGGGTATCTTACTGCCGCGTTTATTTTCCTGCTTTACCTGTTTAAAGTAGCCGATACCATGGGCTGGATAGTTCCTATTGCAATGGCTGCCGGTACTTCGGTTATATTCTATCTTGTATTTGGTCATTATTTAGCAGTTACACTACCATAGGTTATGGGGGTATAAACCATGGAAATATTGAACCTATTGCTGCAAGGGTTTTATGTTAGCATCATTCCGGCTAATTTGCTGGCCTGTACTATTGGGGTTATTATCGGTACGCTGGTAGGGGTATTACCAGGAATTGATACGATCAGCACTATTGCTTTGCTCCTGCCCTTTAGCTATGGCATGAATAGTACCGCTGCCTTAATTATGTTTGCCGGAATCTATTATGGATCAAAGTATGGTGGTTCGACAACCTCTATTCTGCTGAACGTCCCTGGAGAAGCTGCATCAGTAGTTACCTGCCTGGATGGCTACCCTATGGCCCAACGGGGACGGGCAGGTGCGGCGCTGGCCGTATCGGCGATTGGCTCATTTATCGCCAGTACCATTGGTGTAATTGGATTAACCCTGTTCGCCCCGCCTCTAGCACAGGCGGCACTGGCCTTTGGACCACCGGAATACTTTGCCCTTGCCCTGGTAGGGCTAATCATTCTAACTAATCTGACTGGTACTTCTACGCTCAAGTCAACAATGATGGTTGCTGTCGGAATTATGCTTGGCACCATCGGACTGGATAGCTTGTCAGGCATCAGCCGCTTTACCATGGGTTTTGATGAGCTTGACAGGGGTTTTGAACTTTCCATTTTAGCGATGGGTATATTCGGAATTGGGGAAATTCTCACCGTGATGACAAAGCCAACTACTCCTCCCAGCCTGCCATCAATAGGGTTGCGGGATTTATACCCTACCAGCGAAGAGTGGCGTCGCTCAGTCCCGCCAATGTTTCGTGGAGGTATTGTCGGGTTTCTGGTAGGTTTACTACCAGGTCCGGCAGCAACAATCTCCAGTTTTGTATCTTACGCTCTGGAAAAACGCTTCAGCAAAAATCCGTCTGAATTCGGCCACGGTGCTATTGAGGGGGTAGCCGGACCGGAGTCAGCAAATAACTCTGCTATCTCGGCCACTATGATCCCTTTATTATCTTTGGGACTGCCCTTCTGCGGTGCTACAGCTATCTTACTCAGTGGCTTTATGATTCATGGTATTACCCCTGGCCCGGCACTAATAACCCAGCAGCCTGACTTGTTTTGGGGTTTGATTGCCAGTATGTATCTTGGCAGTATATTACTACTGATTATTAATCTGCCATTAATCGGTATTTTTGTCCAATTACTCAAAACGCCATTAAATATTTTGATGCCGCTTATCGCCTTACTAACCCTCACCGGGGCTTATTCCATCAATAATAGTATGTCTGACTTGGTGTGGATTGTTCTTTTTGGCATAATCGGTTTTTTTCTACGCCGGACAGGTTTTGAACCAGGTCCGTTGCTAATTGGTGTAATCCTGGGACCGGGATTGGAACAAGGGTTAGTACGGGGCTTAATCATTTGCGATGGAAATATCTGGGCAATGCTTACCCGCCCTATTGCGGGCAGCATTTTCGCAATAGGAGTTCTAGTCATTCTCTATAACACAACCTGCTGGATTATTAAAATCAATAAGCGCCGGAGGGGGGCGAGCTGTTAGCATCTGTTAATAATGTGAGGAGGTAACCATGCAGTGCAGAAGAAATCTCTAATGTTATCGGCAATATGTTTATTTCTTCTTGTAGTACTATTAGGAGGTTGTGCCGATATGCAAAGTAAACCGGCATCTACTGTTACCAAGTACCCGGAAAAACCTATTAATGTAATTGTAGCTTTCAGTCCCGGGTCAGGTATGGATTTAACAGCTCGAACAATGGAAAGATTTGCACCTAAATATTTAGGGCAGCCCTTAGTTGTTATGAATAAACCAGGGGGAGCAGGCACTGTTGGTTGGAATGAACTGACTGGAGCCAACCCGGATGGCTACACAATTGGCGTAGTTGCTATTGATATGTTATTGCTAACACAATACGGGTCAGGCAAATACGATTATCCTACTGCATTAAGCCCGATTGCTCAGGTCTCTGCTTTGCCGATGGTACTGGCGGTTCAGGCTGAACAACCCTGGCAAACGCTTGCTGACCTAATTGCCCATGCAAAAAAACATCCCGGTCAACTAAAATTTGCTCACGCCGGTGTGGGAACATTTGCCCATGTCCTCGGTGAGATGCTTAGTCAGGAAGCCGGTATTACGCTTGATCAAGTTCCCTTCTCTGGCGGTAGTGAGGTAACGAGCGCCTTACTTGGAGGCCATGTTCAACTCATTATTGTCAACCCCGTAGTGGTCAAAGAGCATGTTAAAAACGGTACCATAAGAATCCTTGCGGCAACTGGTGAACAGCGTACAGATGACCCCATACTGGCCCAAGTACCCACATTCAAAGAACAGGGTCTTGATATTACTTTAACCAATTGGTTTGCAATTGCAGCTCCTAAAGAAATGCCACTAAATTTAAAAACTAAGTTAAACGAAGGCTTCAAAGCACTTATCACCGATCCCGAGTTTACGAGAAATATGAATAATGCCGGATTGAAAGTCCAATATCTTGGTCCCCAGGAGTCACTTGACAAATGGCTGGCCGACAGTCAGAAACTTACCAGGACATTAAAAGATACCGGTGTTATAGAAAAAATCAAAGCCCAGAGAAAATAGATTAAACTTGCCAACTACTGCTTATTGTTTTTATAAGATCTAAGAAGTACTTTTCAGGCTATGTAAAATAAAGACGACCAAGGAGGTAAGCGTACTGTGCAGAAAAGATTCCTAATCATTTCGGCAATAGCGATATTCCTTCTCTCAATTATACTCGGAGGTTGCAGCGATATACAAAGTACCCCGGTCACTACAACTTTGAAATTCCCTGAAAAACCAATCACCGTAATTGTACCTTTCAGTGTAGGTGGTGGCTTGGATTTAACAGCCCGTTCACTGGAAAAACTGGCACCTAAATATTTAGGGCAGCCACTGATAGTCGTTAATAAGCCCGGGGGAGCAGGTGCGATCGGTTGGGGTGAATTGGCTGGAGCAAACCCGGATGGCTATACCATTGGTATAACTGGTATTGATATGCTATTGCTGCCACTATATGGATCGGCTAAATATGATTATCCAATTGCCTTAGCACCGATTGCCCAGGTTGCAGCATCCCCAATGGTCCTGGCAGTGCAAGCTAATAAACCCTGGCAAACACTTGATGACTTAATCAAGTATGCAAAAAAGAATCCAGGTGAACTAAAATTCGGGCATGGTGGTGTAGGCTCATTTCCCCATCTACTAGGTGAGATGTTTGGCCAATCGGCTAACATTACCATTGAGCAAGTTCCCTTTGCCGGAGCGAGTGAAGCTACCGCTGCTTTACTAGGTGGACATGTTCAACTAAGTTTTGTTAACCCCATGGTAATTAAAGAGCATGTCAAGAATGGTACCATTAGAATCTTGGCCGTAACAGGCGAACAACGGATAAGCGACCCAGTACTGGCGCAGGTACCTACTTTTAAAGAACAGGGATTAGATGTTATTTTAACCAATTGGTATGGAATTGCAGTTCCTAAAGAAATGCCAGTGAAAGTAAAGAATAAATTAGCTGAGGGATTTAAAGCCCTTATTGCCGATCCTGAATTCACCAAAAACATGAGTAATATTGGGCTTCCTGTTCAATATCTAGGCCCTCAGGAAACCCAAGACAAATGGCTGGCCGATAGTCAAAAACTTATCACCACATTAAAAGATACCGGTGTTTTAGAAAAAATCAAAGCCCAGAGAAAATAGGTGAACATTTGCCATCTATAACAATTGCTCATTTTTTGTAGGTTCTACCAAGCACTTTCCCTATAACGTGAAGGGCTTAGAAGAATAAAGATGATTAAGGAGGCTAAAGTGCAGAAAAAATCTCTAATCCTGTCGACAGTAAGTATATTACTTATCTCAATAATGTTGGGAGGTTGTGCCACTATGCAAAATCCGAGTATCCCAATTAATGCAACTACAAAATTCCCGGAAAAATCTATAACCATGGTCGTACCTTTCAGTGTAGGCTCAGGGTCGGATTTGATAGCCCGCTCGTTGGAGAAAATGGCACCTAAACATTTAGGACAGCCGTTGGTTATTATTAATAAGCCTGGAGGAGCAGGAACTATTGGGTGGAATGAGCTGGCGGGAGCAACGCCGGATGGCTACACGCTTGCCATAACTGGTGTGGACATGCTATTACTACCACTTTATGGCTCAGCCAAATATGATTACCTAACCGCCTTGCAGCCTCTCGCCCAGATTACGGCAGTCCCACTGGTACTGGTAGTTCAATCAAGTCAGCCGTGGCAAACACTCAATGACCTAATTGAGTATGCAAAAAATCACCCAGGCAAATTAAAGTTTGCTAACAGTGGCATAGGTGGCTTTACCCATGTATTAGGTGAATCATTTGCCCAAGTAGCTGGCATTGCAATTGAGCAGGTTCCTTTCTCTGGAGGGGGTGAGTCAACTAGCGCCTTATTAGGCGGACATGTTGAGCTTTGTTTTGTTAATCCCATGCTAATTAAAGAACATATTAAAAACGGTACCGTAAGAGCTCTGGCTGTGACTGGCGACCAGCGAGTTGATGATCCTATTTTTGCGCAGGTACCCACTTTCAAGGAGCAAAGGCTTGATATTTCTTTAAATAATTGGTTCGGAATCGCAATTCCAAAAGAAGTACCGGTAGAGATAAGGAACAAATTGGCCGAAGGATTCAAAGCAATTATTTCTGACCCCGAATTTAAGAATAACATGAACAATGTTGGGCTTAAGGCTCAATATCTAGGACCTCAAGAATCACAAGACAAATGGCTGGCTGATAGTCAAAAGCTTTCTAAAACACTGCAAGATAGCGGTGTTCTAGAAAAAATCAAAGCCCAGCGGAAATAGTCTTAAATCTTAAATAACGATTTATCTTTCATTCTAAAATGTAAGCTTTCCAATTATTTCTCGTCTGAAAAAATCGCAATGGAATGGCTCATCTCTTTTAAAGTAAGCCTCAAATTCTTTCGCATAAAAGGAGGCCAGCGTGCAGTGCAGAAAAACATACTAATCATTTCGGCCATAGCGGTATTCCTTATCTCAATAATATTGGGAGGTTGCAGCGATATACAAAGCATTCCGGTTACTACGACTTCGAAATTCCCCGAAAAACCAATTACCGTAATTGTACCTTTCAGCGTAGGTGGTGGCTTGGATTTAACAGCTCGCTCACTGGAAAAACTGGCACCTAAATATTTAGGGCGGCCACTGATAGTGGTTAATAAGCCCGGGGGAGCAGGTGCCATTGGTTGGAATGAACTAGCTGGAGCAAATGCAGATGGATACACAATTGGAATAACTAGCCCAGATATGTTGTTATTGCCCATATATGGCTCAGGAAAATATGATTATTCAACCGCATTAAGCCCCCTTGCTCAGGTTGCGTCAGTATCGTCAGTGTTGGCTGTTCAAGCTAGTCAACCATGGCAAACACTCAACGACCTAATTGAATATGCTAAAACGCATCCAGGGCAGCTCAAGTTTGGTCACTCAGGCATAGGATCATTCCCTCATTTACTTGGCGAGATGTTTGGCCAAACAGCCAACATTAGCATAGAGCAAGTTCCCTTCTCCGGAGCGGGTGAAGCTACCGCTGCTTTACTAGGTGGACATGTTCAACTAAGTTTTGTTAACCCCATGGTAATTAAAGAACATGTCAGGAATGGTACCATTAGGATCTTGGCCGTAACAGGCGAACAAAGGATAGACGACCCAGTACTGGCGCAAATACCTACTTTTAAAGAACAGGGATTAGATGTTGTTTTAACCAATTGGTATGGAATCGCAGTTCCGAAAGAAGTTCCAGTGCAAATAAAAAACAAATTGGCTGAAGGATTCAAGGCCCTTATTTCCGATCCCGAATTCACAAAAAACATGAGCAATATTGGGCTTCCGGTCCAATATTTAAGCTCACAGGAGACACAAGACAAGTGGTTAACTGATAGTAAAAAATTCGAAACAATACTAAAAGATACCAATATTGTAGAT
>NZ_DATMXX010000262.1:0-5088 GCF_035561255.1 Sporomusa sp.
AAATAAGAGTCAGTTTTTAGATATTGATGTCAAGTTACTGACACTATCTAAAGCGAGATTAAATTGCCGCATTTTATAATAGAGAGTACTGCGGGGGATCCCCAGTTTTTTTGCGGCTATTGCTTTGTTGAAGTTAGCCTCTTTAAGGGTCTGCTCAATTAAAGACCGTTCTAATGTTATCAGTTCCGGGATTGTTGTCACCCCGGTAGCTGCTGTTTTACCGTGATGATAACCTGCCTTGAAATTAGTTGGCAGACTGCCTGTTGTTAGGGTATCGCTGTCAGCAAGAATAACCAGGCGTTCTAAAATATTATTCAGTTCGCGAACATTGCCTGGCCAGTCATATTCTAAAAAAGCGGCCATAAGAGCCGGGTCTACCTTATTAATTGTTGCATCCGGATTGTGGAGGGCGCTGAAATGTTTAAGCCCCCGGTAGACTAATTCCGGGATATCTTCCCTTCTGGAACGTAAAGGTGGCAATTGTAATGAGACTACGTTGAGTCGATAATACAAGTCATCCCGGAAATCGCCGCTGGCAATCATATCTTCCAGATCACGGTGTGTCGCCGAAATGATTCGAACATCCACTTGGACAGGTTTATCACCGCCCACCCGGTAAAACTTTTTTTCCTGTAATACCCTAAGTAGTTTTACCTGCATTTCCTTTGGCATTTCCCCAATTTCGTCAAGAAAAAGCGTTCCGCCGTCAGCAAGCTCAATTAAGCCGGCTTTCCCTTTTTTATCAGCGCCGGTGAAGGCGCCTGAATGGTATCCAAACAGCTCACTCTCAAACAGGCTAGCTGGAATGGCACCACAGTTAATCTCAATGAACCTGCCTTTTCGTCCACTGGCAATGTGGACTGCTCGGGCAAATACCTCTTTGCCTGTGCCGCTTTCACCGCGGAGTAACAAGGGTACATTGGTGGCCGCCACCCGTCGGGCCATACCGACGGCTCCCAGTATACCGGTGCTATGACCGCTGACACTGGCAAAAGCGTCGGTGCCTGTGTTGATTTTATCAATCTCATTTTCTAGTGACTGTACCTTGCGGCTGGTTCGTGAAAGTTCCTGATTGAGGTTTACAACCTCCGTAATATCACGCTCTGCGCATACTCCGCCAACAACCTTGCCAGCTAACAGGATGGGAGCGGCATTAATTAGCACATGCGTATTGGAACAGGGTTTATGATATTGATCTTTAACAGTAAGTTGCTCGGCCGCTACTTGTTTCACTAATAGATTTGTAAAAAAACTATCTATACAGTTGCCTAATATTTCTTCAGCTATAATACCATAGAGTTTTTCGGCACGCTTATTCCAGATAACGACCTGATCGGCCTCGTTAATTACACACACCGCTTCACCAACCGTGTCCAGGACAGCGGCCATTTGGGTTTGCTGCAAATAATATCTGTTAAGCAATGCGCCAAATACTAGTTCAGGAGTACTGAGTGCTATCATTTTACCTTCTGCTTCAAAAAGTATAGCCTGTGTTAAAAGTTCGGCAGGCGGACTGTCAAGCGATAGTGATAACAGGCTGAGTGGTTTGAAGACAATATCAAACAAGGCAATATCCTGTGCATAAACTCCAGTATTTTGCAATTGTTTGGTCGTAATGTAACCTAATTTATTATTACTCCAAACGATAACGGCAGCCTTATTATCACCCCCAATATGAGTGGCAACCTCAGCAATTGGTATCAGGGGATCCACTTGAATAAGTCTGTTTATAACAATATCTTTTATACGTAATAATTGCACGTAGTCCACCTCCTGGTAGTTAAAAAGACGCAGTGCCTCCTGGTAAGGAGACAGCAGCGTCTTTGCTGTGTCAGATATTTGACGTTTATTTTATTATAACGGGCTATTGCAATAAATTCAAGCACAAAGATGTTCTGCATTTATACCTTATAGTTACACAATTATTTATAAAGAAATAATTGCACCGATGCGGCCTGTACAGCCAGCTTCAGCGCGGTGAGAATAAAATATTTGCGTGTTACAGGCAGTGCATATGCCGCTTACACTTATGTTGTCATCTATAATCCCAATTTCTTTAAGCTGCTGGCGATTGGCTTCCCATAAGTTAAGATTCCAGCGGTTACCGCTCGGTGTTACTAATTCTTCCCAGTTATTAAAGCCTGCCTGCAATTTATTTAAGACAAACTCATCTACTTCATAGCAACAAGGGCCGATGGATGGGCCAATCCCTGCCAGGCAGTCAGCTGGGTTGGTGTTATATTGCTGTTGCATGGCAAGCACAGTTTTTTGCCCGATTTTAGCAACAGTACCTTTCCAGCCAGCATGACTAATACCAATTGCATTGTGTATAGGGTCGAAAATTAGCACAGGAACACAGTCGGCAAAAAACAGCATGAGCGGTAAGCCCGGTATGTTGGTGATAAGAGCATCTGTTCCTTTAATTGATTCATGATAATGTTGGGCACCGCGCCCGGCATCTTGTAAAGTTACTTGCTGCACTACGTCGCCATGTACTTGCTCGGCGGTAACCGCTTTTTCTGCAGGCAATCCAAGAGCATGGCAGAAAGCTTGCCTATTGTGCCAGGTAGCTTCGGCATCATCGCCGATGTGCAGTCCCAAATTGAGACTGGTAAAAGGCGCAATACTTTGTCCGCCTAATCGCGTTGATACACCATGCTTAATGCCTCTTGCGGATAAGCCGGGGAATTCTCCGTACCAGACGCCGTTTGTGCTGTGTTTTACTATAAAATCGTTCATCGCAGAACCTCCGGGTAACTACTATTTTTATTATATTAATACTCCTATTTTACTCCAATTATATGAAGCGGTAAAAGAATTTATAAAAATATAGTCATGCCGAAAAGAAAACATAGAAAATAAAGCCCTGCTACTCTGCCCAATGAACAGAGCAAGCAAGGCTTTTTACCCGTTTCTTCTATGCTTCTTCTATTTTATCTTTCTTGGCACCGGCGATAATTGACTCAGCAATACGTGGTGGCACATCTTCATAGTGAGAAAAATTCATGTCAAATGAACCGCGGCCTTGGGTAATGGAGCGAAGGTCAATGCTGTAACGAAACATTTCTGCCAGGGGTACCTGGGCTTTAACCCGGCCTATGCCGCCGCCGATCGGTTCCATGCCTTGGATACGACCACGCTTGGTATTCAAGTCACCGATAACATCACCCATATAAGATTCAGGAACAAGGACCTCTACTGAATAGATTGGCTCAAGGAGTACTGGTTTGGCCTGCAGCACACCTTTGCGCAGCGCCATGCTGCTGGCAATTTTAAAAGCCATTTCTGAGGAGTCGACTGTATGATATGAACCGTCAGTCAGAGTAACTTTGACATCAACCATGGGATAACCAGCAAGCAGTCCACCGGCCAACGCATCTCTGACCCCTTTCTCAACAGCCGGTATATATTGACGGGGAACTGAACCGCCAAAGATGGAGTCAACAAACTCGAATTCGGCACCTGGCGCCAGTGGATCAAGCTGTAGCCAAACATGGCCATATTGACCATGGCCGCCACTCTGTTTCTTGTGTTTGCCTTCAACTTTGGCTGAGCCGCGGATGGTCTCACGATAGGGAACCTTAGGGTTAGAAAGCAGGGTTTCGACACCAAACTTGCGTTTCATACGCTCGGCCATAATATCCAAATGCAGTTCGCCCATACCCGAGATGAGTAATTGATGAGTCTCTGCATCTTTACGGACTTTAAAAGTGGGATCTTCATCCATGAGTCGGGCTAAGGCCTGACCAATCTTATCCTCATCGCCTTTGTTCTTTGCTTCAAGGGTTCTGACAAACATCGGTTTCGGGTATGAAACTGGTTCAAACGCAATCGGTTTATCTTTATCGCAAAGTGAATCACCAGTACCTGTTTCCTGTAGTTTGGCTACTACAACGATATCGCCGGCATGCACCACAGTGATGGGATCTTGTTGTTTACCGCGTAACGTAAAGATTGTACCGATACGCTCAGACTTATCTCTGGTTGCGTTATATAATGTGCTATCAGGCTTTATGCTGCCTGAGTAGAGTCGAATATAACTGAGGCGGCCAACAAAGGGATCTGCTGTAGTCTTAAACACCATTGCCGAGAAAGGACCGGCAGCATTTCTTTCTATAGGGTCTTTGGTCACAGGATGGTAACCAATTATCGGGTTGGTTCCAGGAGCGGGCAGATAGTTGATCAGAGAATCCAGCACCTGCGAAATGCCAATGTTTTTGAGGGCCGAGCCGCAGAGTACAGGAAACACTTTAGCTTGAGCAATAGCAGACAGTAAACCGATACGCACTTCTTCATTAGTTAGCTCTTCCCCTTCGAGATATTTGGTCAAGAGTTCATCATTGCCTTCGGCTGCTGCTTCGATAAGCACCATCCGGGCTTCTTCACACTTATCCAGCATATCGGCGGGAATATCAGCCTCAGTGTATTCTTTCCCATTTTTCTGGGGTAAATAGGCTTTCATTTTAAGCACATCGACGATACCCTTAAAGCTATTTTCAGCGCCAATTGGTAATTGAACCGGGACAACGCCATTGCCGAATTTTTCCTTCATACTTTCGACAACACTATAAAAGTCGGCGTTTTCCCGGTCCATTTTATTAATAAATCCTATACGGGGCAGGCCCAATTCAGCTGCATAATTCCATACCTTTTCGGTTTCAACCTCCACCCCGGAGGCGGCGCATAGCACAATAAGTGCACTGTCGACGGCCCGCAGAGCACCCTTTACCTCGGCTACGAAATCAGCATAACCAGGAGTATCAACAATATTAATTTTATGATCGTACCATTCACAAGGTGCCAAAGCCGTACTAATGGTGACCTTGCGCTTAATCTCTTCCGCTTCAAAGTCAGTTGTTGCCGAACCATCATCAACACGCCCTAAACGGTTCACCGCGCCAGAATTAAATAACATGGCTTCTGTCAAGGATGTCTTGCCGGCTCCTCCGTGGGCAACAATTCCAACATTTCTTAACTTGTCGCTCTTGTACTCTTTCATGGCTAGTTCCCTCCTGTTGTGGTGTGATTATTTCATACTGACATTTTAGATTTACATTTCTCTGTTTACTGCAAATATTCCTTCTTTTC
>NZ_DATMXX010000263.1:0-2104 GCF_035561255.1 Sporomusa sp.
ACAGGTAAAACTCTTAGAAATCCTGAAAATACCTTTTAAAATTTCACCATCACCCCAAACAGTACAGGAACTTTTTCATTCGCACTTCTTGTTTACTTCCCCCGCTGCCGGTAAGCGGTTATCGACTGCCCACCCATCCCCCAGTTATCAACATCAACTTCATCAATAACAACAACAGTTGTATTAGGGTCTTTCCCCAGAACATCCTGGAGCAATTGTGTTACCCCCTGAATAAGTTTGTCTTTATGTTCTTTGGTTACCCCTTCACGCGTTACTTTTATATTAACATATGGCATAATCTATCCCCCTCACAATATAGTCAGGTATTGTTTGCACTTATTAACCCTTCACTGCATGTCGCTCATCTCCTCTAAGCTTTTTGTCCAGTATTATTACTGTCAGAATCGGGAAATGTTGGCACTACGTATTTTAGAATAATTCGCAGCATGCCCATGGCAGGAACGGCTAGCATCATGCCCAAAACACCAAACAAATGACCAAAAAGCAATAACCCAATCATTATTACAACAGGGTGCAGGCAGAGTACCTTGCCCACCAAATTAGGGTATATAATATTATGATTTATCTTGAACATAATGAAGTAAAAGATTGCCACTTTTATTGCTAAAGACGGCGATAATAATAAAGCAATGGCGATTGCCAGCACAGACGCAGTTAACGGTCCAATAACAGGGATCAACTCACCTACTGCCGAGATAGCGGCAAACACGGAAACATGTGGCAGTCCGGCAAGCAGAAAAAAGATAAGCACGGTTATACCGGACACAAGACAAACCGCCAATTGACCTTTAATATATCCGCTAAGAGCAAAATCAGCCTCTTCCAAAAAGCCTACTATTGGCGCACGCTCGGATGAAGGAACAAAGGATACAATCATATTACGCAGTTTTGTTCCGTCTTTTAACAGGTAGAATACAATGAATGGGACCCCGATAAGCTCAACAACCCCAGACAAAGCCTGTACTACAGGAACCAGGGAGCTCCTGACCGCTGTAATTGCAAACTCGGTGGCGTTATTTAATAAGTGGGTTGTATAGTCCATAATCTCAGGCGGCAGATTCAAAGAAACCAGCCATGCGTCCAGCGCCTGTTGATTTACAAGGTGGGGCACACTTGTAGCAAACTGCTTAAATCCAGGTAACATTTGATGAAGAATCCAGCTAATAAGTAAGGCAGCCCCTCCTAAAAGCACAATCAATGCAAGAATAGATGCTACCCCGGATGAGAACCTTCTCTCTAACCTCTTTTTGATTGGTTGCAAAAGTAATACTAAGAGCAAAGCAATAAACAAGGTAACCCCAAGCTTAGCAGCAAAAAAGAACAGGGTTCCAACGATAAGAATAAGCCCGAGGATATAACCATTTAGCCAGTTTAACGTAAACATGCAGTCACTCCCTTAACATATCATAACTGAATCCATGCTGCCCAAGTGCAATATGTAAACAGAACTTTTTAGAAAGGTAATTACTGGATATTTTCTCTGCCTTCAGGGACATATCCTGCTGTAACCAACCGTCTAGCAACAGAAATATCATCACTAGCTGTGTTACTATCGGACATACTATAACTAATATAATTATCAACCTAAATTCAGGACATGTAAGGCCAATCCTCCCCTGCTCACTAGGTGATCACTAGTATATACCTTAATAATATTGGAGGCAAACTAATGAGCTTACTTGGTATTACTAAAGGAACCGGGCTTGAAAAGCAAATTGATCAATACTTAGAGGCTGAATCCCGTGGCGTAGCAATGTATTACGGGCTATCCAGACTAGCAACAGAAGAAGGGCTTGATGAGGTTGCCGCTTCATTGCTCACACTGGCTGGCGATGAAGCCCGTCATGCAGGGTTATATGCTGTTCTTAACGGCCATGTACCCCAGGATATTTTTACCACACTCAAACAAGTGGCCCAATTAGAAAGCGACGGGGTAAGTAAAATAAGAACCTTCGCTCAGCAAGTGCGCTCCCTGGGGCTTGATGCCGCCGCCTGTGAAATTGAAGCTGCTGCCGATGATGAAGGGCGTCATGGTCAAATATTAGATGAACTTGTGAGAAAACATAGCGAATCCCACCAGTAT
>NZ_DATMXX010000264.1:0-14702 GCF_035561255.1 Sporomusa sp.
TGTAGTGTCATGCACAATTCACTATATTATACCAGTTCCCATATGTCAAATTAAATTTTATTTTTCCCCTATTTTCAGGACGACAAATCATTCAGCATCTTTTTAGTAAATGCCCGAATCTTATCAGCACGACTGAGCGCATCCGGGAGTTTTCCTGCGTTTGTAGCCACCGTGTCTTCGAGCTTCAGGCGCAATTCGGCATATTCTCTTTCCATATCGGCCAAATAATCTCTAAGCTGCTGTACTGCGGGTTCAACAGCAATTATTACTGTTGGCTCAATCTTCCATTCACGTCCGGCGATCGCCACTGAATCGCCATAACGCGGAATATATGTGGGAATTCCAAATTTCTCATTAATAAGCTGGGCAAAGGGTTCTGCCATCTCTTGTTCGCCATGTACAATAAAGATATTGGCCGGTTTGGTTTCAAATTTACCCAACCAGGTCATCAGTTGATCCTGGTCCGCATGGGCTGAAAAACCATCCAAATTGTAGATTTTGGCCTTAACACTGATCTCCTCGCCCATAATTTTTACTTTCTTGACACCCTCTAACAAGCGCCGCCCCATACTTCCCTGCGCCTGATAGCCAACAAATAGAACCGAGCTCTCCGGCCGCCATAAATTATGTTTCAAGTGGTGAAGAACCCGCCCGGCATCAGCCATGCCGCTGGCAGAGATAATGATGGCCGGTCGCCCCAGTTTATTAATAGCCTTAGACTCATCAGACGTCTTGGTGTAAGTCAATTGTGGCAGGCGGAGCGGGTGGTCATGATCCTTGTAGAGCATGTCATACGCTTCACTATCATATTCCTGCGAGTTTTTCAAAAATATATCTGTCGCAGAAATGGCCAGCGGGCTGTCGATAATTACCGGAATATCCGGAATCAAGCCACCTTTAAATAAAGTATGCAGATGATATAGCAGCGTTTGTGTGCGGCCTACTGCAAATGAGGGTATGATTAGATTGCCGCCCTTTGCCACTGTGTCATTTATATATGTTGCCAGCAACTCAACCGGATCGCTGGGATCATGCTTACGGGCCCCGTAGGTTGACTCAACAACAACATAGTCGGCATGGGCAATCTTGACCGGGTCCTTGATAATAGGCTGGTCGGGCTGGCCCAAATCACCGGAAAATAAAAATTTAGCTGTTTCGCCGTTTTCAGTCAGCCAAATTTCCACCATCGATGATCCAAGTATATGACCGGCATCCCGAAATGAAATCGTAATTTCATCTGAAAGTTTTACCTCAGCGTCATAGGGCACCGGAGAAAACTGTTGGAGGCAGGCATAGGCTTCATCAACAGTGTAGAGCGGCTCTACTGCTTTATAACCGGCACGTTGTCCTTTGCGATTAGCAATCTCGGCATCAAACTCTTGAATGTGACCGCTGTCAGGCAGCATAATACTGCACAGTTCAGCTGTTACCTTGGTGGCATAAATAGGCCCTTTAAAACCTGATTTGCACAATCGGGGTATCAGTCCGCTATGATCAATATGGGCGTGGGTCAAGAATACCCCGTCAATATCGGCAGGGTTATAGCTGAATGGTCTTCTGTTTAGCGCAACAATCGCTTTTGATCCTTGAAACATACCGCAGTCAACCAGATACTTTTTTGACCCAATCTCTAAAAGGTAGGAAGATCCGGTTACCATTCCGGCTGCCCCCAAAAAAGTTAAACGCATATATTTGGCTCCTTTTTTCACCATTATTCCAATGAGAAGTTTGTCACAACTGTTGAATTTTAGAAACCCTTATAATTTTCTAAATTCTACATACCCATCTGTTTTCCTGCAAAGATAAGCAAAAACCGGAGCGTACGCTCCGGTTTTCGCTATTATGAGTAATATTATTCTTCACCCAATACTCGTACTTCCGGATGCAGCGAAATACCAAACTGCTTATAAACACCATCCTGCACTTTGCTAATGAGCGCCAGTACATCCTGAGCCGTTGCCCCGCCTGCATTAATAATAAAACCGGCGTGCTTTGTGGAAACTTGCGCACCACCAACACTTACCCCTTTAAGACCTGCCTGCTCAATCAGTGTTCCTGCAAAATAACCCTGGGGTCGTTTAAAGGTACTGCCGGCACTGGGCATTTCCAGCGGTTGCTTGCTTTCCCGCTTGGTTGTGTAATCATCAAGCAAACCACGAATAGAGTTGTCTTCGCCCACAGATAACCCTAATTCCACTTCACAGACAAAACAGTCATTTTCTTGAAATACACTGTGCCGGTAGCCGAATTCAAGCTCTTCCCCCGTAAAACGCCTGAGTTCACCGCTTGCACATACCGCGGTAACCGCTTGCACTACCTGACTCATCTCCCCTTCGTAAGCGCCGGCATTCATAAATACCGCACCGCCGATACTGCCGGGGATGCCAATGGCAAACTCAAACCCTGTCAAATTATTTCTTGCAGCATATTTTGATACATCTGCCAATAGCGCCCCTGCCCCCGCAGACAGAGTACTGCCGCGGTGCCTGATATAGCCCATTTCCGGACCGAACTTAACAACAAGGCCGCGGATGCCGCGGTCTAACACCAGCACATTAGAACCGTTGCCAAGTACAGTAACAGGCACCTCATATTGTTTGGCTGTATCCAGCACCGCAGCTACTTCCTGAACAGTTGCAGGCAGTGCCAGGTAATCTGCCGGACCGCCGATTTTAAAGGTAGTGTGTTTGGACATAGGTTCATCAACAAGCAGCCTTTCCGGGGGAATAGCTTTTTCTAATTCGGCAGCAAACTCCACAGGCCGTCTAACCAACATCTCATTCTTTGCCAAATAAATCCATTCCTTCGGCGACCGCATCGCCAATTATTTTGTAAATATCAGCAGCGATTTGCTGAAAACGCATATGGGCATGGATAAAGTCCCGAGCCTTCGGATTAAGTACAATAAGTTCATACATCTTTTGCAGCTCTGCTGACTTCTCTTTATCTTCAGGATTACCGGCCATTAATTCATACTCGGCAGCCAGCTTTTTTTTGAAAAAATCCTGTACCATCTTTTTACTTGTTGGATCACTGTCAAGCTGCTTTTTTGTATTCAAAAATGCCTGGTATTCCTCAGAACCTCTTAATGCCCTGCCCAGTTCATGGGCTTTGTCATGTACATTCATTGCCAATTCCTCCAGTTATTCACCATCTATCTTATGCGTGAAATATTGTGCTTATACGATTAAAAATCTTTTTTCAACAGACCTTTATAAAAATCCTGCATTGTTATGGCATCCTGAGCCTGAGTACCGGCAGACTCACAGATAATCCGGGGCGTATAACCCCGCTCAGCAATAACTGCAAGCAGTGGCTCATGGGGCGGTCCATAGGGATCAGCAAACGTCCAGTGACGCCGCTCGCCAGCTTTGGTAAACTCAATCCGGCTAAAATGGATATGCAGATTCTGAGCAGCCCCGGCTCCCAGCGTTTCGGCTATTTTATCAAATACAGCGGCAAACTCCTGACTTGTCGTATACTGCCCGCCTGTCACGGCATGCAAGTGACCGAAATCCACAGCCGGGCGTACCCTATCAGACAACTTGCATAGCTCAAGCACCTCGTCAACTGACCCCAGTTGATTTTGTTTCCCCATAGTCTCAGGCAACAGTAGCGGCCCTGTCAAGCCCAGGCACTCAGCCTGCTCCAGTACTTGCGCAAACAGACGTTTAGACCTCTCCATTGCCTGCCGGCGGTCTCCCCCCTTGCCGGGACCGCCGATGTGAAATACAAGCCTATCGGCGCCCATCCATTTTGCCACCTCCAGCGACCGCTGAAAATGCTTCAGGGTATTAGCGGCGATGGTTTCATCTTCGGTAGCAAGGCTTATAAAATAGGGCGCGTGGATGCTAATCTTAACATCGTAACAGGCGGCTTGTTCCCCCACCCGTTCAGCGGTAGCCTGACCGACATGTACCCCACGGCTGCATTGATATTCATAGGCTTTCAGGCTCAGGCCGCCCAGCCATTCCGGCATATCAGCCGAAGCCTTGTGCCCGGCCTCATAAAATGCGTCTGGATTGCCTGCCGGACCAAATTGTGCAAACATGTAATCACCATCCCTAAATTGGGGTTATCTGAGCCCCGGGAAATCTTGCTGCCGCAGCGCTTCGTAGACAACAACAGCCACAGCATTTGACAGATTCAACGATCTGGCATCGTCAAGCATAGGAATACGAACACAATTTTCCGGATAATCGGCTAGTAATTCCTGCGGTAATCCGGCCGTTTCCTTACCAAACACCAATAGATCATTCACCTGATAAGTAATATCACTGTGACACTTATGGGCTTTTGTTGTATTAAAATAAAACTTATGCCCTTTATAAAGTTCAAGCACTTCAGCAAAATTCTCGTGAATATGTACTTTGACCAAATGCCAATAGTCAAGCCCTGCCCGTTTCAGATAACGGTCTTCAATAGAAAATCCAAGCGGTTTTATCAGATGTAATTCACAGCCGGTTGCCGCACATAGTCTGGCAATGTTGCCGGTATTGCCGGGAATTTCCGGTTCTACCAGTACAATATGCATCAAAATCACCTCAGTTATACAGTTTTTCCTGTTTACTTTGTTTGAAACAGATCAGATGTCAAAAGATCAAAGTAAAAGGTATTCTACACAAAAAATAAAAATCCTACCCGTTTTAGGTAGGATGTCAACAGTCATATTAATTTTGTCCAGTTTAGCCATGAATCAGACGGGGAACACAACGCACACAAACCCAGTTACTCTCACCCTTGCTCTTGATGGGGAGAAGTGGCCGCTCATGCTCCGTAATACCACACAACGAACACTTCATAGTTACGTTATATTCAGGTTTACCGGCAAGTGTTTTTTTGTGTTCATGCACAGCTTCCTCATCAAAAGCTATCGTTTCGCGGTCCTCTAACGTTAAAGCCCCGGTCGGGCACACCCCCAGGCAAAACCCAGCACCATCACATAACTCTTCGCGCCGTACCCGGGCCTTGCCATCAACAAGCTCAATTGCACCTTCCGCACAGGGGGACACACACTGGCCACAACCAGTACACAGTTCATCATTAATCTTAACAATCTTTCTGGTCACTTTATTCATTTTCCGCTCTCCTCTTTTTTCTATAGTATACCATATTCACCAAACCCTACAGTGATATGAATCACAGGTTACGCCGGTAATTAAGCAAATCAATAAAAGCCTCTAACCGAGTGACCACGCCAGCTTCTGCAGACTGCTCGTCAAATGCCAGGGAAAGGACCGGTATGCCATGATCATTACTGGTTTGATGCAGGATATTTTTTGCAATAACCTCAGGCATACAGGTAAACGGAAAAACATGCATAATACCGTCATACCCCTGTTTTGCCATCCCCACTGTAGCACCAATGCTTCTGAGACCATGCCCACCCACACCATGCCCAAGGTAGGGTGCGGCCGCTGTGGCAATTTCATGATGCTTAGCCACATAAGACTTATTTCTTAATAAATGCGTCCGGACATAATCAGTCAGAGACATTGTTCTGTGAACATGAGCCCCCATCCGGCCCAGCCGTTGTTCTAAATCCTGATTGACAAAGGCTTCCAGCATAACATAAATCTCGCCAACCAACCCGATCTGCAGTGGCACTTGTCCATTTTTCGCAACCTTAAGCAACCTTTCCTCGTAAATATCGCGAATGTCTGGCAGATCCCGTGGATCGGAAGCAGCCTCTATTTCGGCGACAGCTTCCTGATAAACAACATCTGCTGTGCCTGTGAACTGTTCGGTGGCCCGTACCTCACGCAACACGTCCCCTAACATATCCAGCGCACTCATCTTGGCCCCGGCCAGGGTAAAAGCGCGATATACAGATGTCACCCCGGACTGCGGCGCCAACTGCCTGATTGCTTTAAAGACTTTAAATACATCAGGTTCAATGGCTACCATAGTGAATTTGTAGCCAAGTTCTTTGAGGATTTCCTGCTGGACCTGGGCATAGTACCCTAGCCGGCATGGACCGACCCCGCCACAAGTAACAATAGTGTCAGCCCCGGCATCCAGGGCTTCAATATAATTGCCTAAGGTTACCTTAAGCGGCAGACAGGCTGTTTCCGGCGCATACCTTGCCCCTGTTTCCACTGTTTTCTTGCTGATGGGAGGAGGCGCCATTACGGTAAGCCCAAGGGTGCTTAACAGACTTTTCATAGTCACATATAGTGGACCCATATGGGGAAAAGTGACAATCATCGGGAATTCCTCCGTTTGAGCATATCGGTAAACGCCTCGAGGCGGGTAAGAAATCCGGCTTCAGCCGTATGTTCCTCAAGATTGAGCAGCATAAACGGTAATTTACTTTCCCCGGCTTTGCGCTTGATGATTTCACCAACTATCGAGTCAGGGCCACAGCTGAAGGAAGTCATAAAAATCAAACCATCGACAGCCTTGTCATTGATAAGTGCCAGCGCTGTGCCCACCAACTGGTGACAATATGACCAATAAATTTTTTTGTCAAGATCACGCGCCGCCAATTGCGCCTGACATGCCGGCACCTGGTCAGGCGTGATAACAGCCATGCCCATAGCCGTGAGTTTAGCCCTGGCATTCATGCTGATAAATTTATCCTGAATAAGATAAGAGTGTCCAATCAAGCCAATCCGTAAAGCAGTTGCAGGCAAGCCGTCAGTGCCTGTCATTACAGATTTCTTTACCCCCTCCTGCCGCCAGGCCCAATACCACGCGCCAAGGCTGGCGATCTTGCCCTGTCCCAGCCGATAGCCAATACTGATAACCGAATCCACCAAACTGACCTGCCGTTGGCGGAGGCTGACAGGAGTATCAATAAGCTCTGGTACATTGCTAAGATTACTGCGAATAAGGTCAGGCAAGCCCATCATTTTGGGACAGGTATACATCTGGCGGGCAACGCTCACAATACGCGGCACAAACAGACAGTCGGCCTTACCTGCCAGACTGGCGGCATGGCCGACATATACCTTTAGCGGCAAACATACTTCATCAAGCATTCCACCGGTGGTAAGCATCTTTTGGGTGGTTTCATCTGATACAACTACCTGGGCGCCGAGGGCCTCAAAGAAATGCTGCCACAGGTTCCCATACTCATAGTATAACAGACCACGCGGTACCCCAATGCGTACAGTTTCCAACAGACTAGTCCTCCCTAGCAACCCCATTTACCGCAGCGATCACCCCAACGTGCGGCCAATTGATTGTTTACACTGATTTCAACGACTTCGCACATATTGGGACAGCCATCACATTCAAAGCTTCGCGGTAGATAGGTATAGTCAACAATCTCAAACCCCCGGAAGGCGGTTGGTTTGCTAGTTATGGTTTCCCTGGCTAAGAGGGCAGCACCAAGCGCGCCCATAACATCGTAATAGGGTGGTATAATCACCTGACAGCCCAGTACCTCTTCAAATGCCCGTTTCATTCCCTGATTGGCTGCCACTCCGCCCTGGAATAATACCGGCCCTTTAATGTCTTTGCCTTTGCCGACGTTATTGACATAGTTGCGTGCCAGCGCCTGACATAATCCGTTTACTATATCGCAGATCTGATGACCGGCCTGCTGTTTGTGAATCATATCCGATTCGGCAAAAACTGCGCAACGCCCTGCTACTCTGACCGGAGTTGTTGACGCCAACGCCTTACTGCCAAATTCTTCTATTGATATATTAAGCCTTGCTGCCTGTTGATCAAGAAATGAACCTGTTCCCGCCGCGCAAACTGTATTCATCGCAAAATCAATGACAACGCCGTCACGAATAATAATCAGCTTAGAATCTTGACCGCCAATCTCTACTACTGTTTTGACATCAGGCGCAACATGCATAGCGGCAACGGCATGGGCTGTTATTTCATTTTTTATAACATCGGCCCCCACCATTACACCGGCTAACTGGCGTCCGCTGCCTGTTGTGCCTACTGCCTTTACCTCAAGCTCCTGGTTGCGCTCTTTTATTGTTTTAAGCCCCTGCTGCACAGCCATAATCGGTTGTCCCTGGGTTCTTACATAAAGGCTGTCAAATACTTGTCCACTGGTATTCAATACGGCAATGTTAGTGCTTACCGAGCCAACATCAATACCCATGTAGCAGTCTAAACGCTGCGGCAAAACCATCCCTCCATTAATTTGGTATACATTGGTATTATCACCTGTCTTAGCAAAGATATACTCGTGCTGCTTGAATCATACACATATAGAAGACAACAGTAACAAATGCTAAAAAGGGAGGATGAAAATGGCTGGAAAAATTAAACATATGTTTGCTGGTGGTAATACACCCCAAGGCTTTTTCTCCTATTACGATTACATAATACCTATTGATGCTGTGCGAATCTTCTTACTGAAAGGCGGACCCGGTACCGGTAAGTCGACTTTTATAAAAAAGATTGGCCAGGAAATGCTCGAACGCGGATTTTCTGTCGAATACCATCACTGTTCGAGTGATCCGAACTCTTTGGACGCCCTGGTCATACCGGTTCTTAGCATCGCCCTCATAGATGGTACCGCCCCTCATATTGTCGATCCTAAGCATCCAGGCTGTGTTGACGAAATCCTTAACCTGGGTGAATACTGGAATGAGAGTAATCTGGTAAACAATAAATCCAGCATTTTAGCTTGTACTAAAGAAATCAGCAAATACTTCCAGCGTGCCTACCGTATGCTGAGAGCTGCCAAAGCAGTATATGACGACTGGGAAGCCGCCAATAACGAAGCTCTCAATTATAAACTTGCCAACCAAAAAGCGGCTGATCTTATCGAAAAGCTTTTTACCAACGTAAACACTGTAGGCCACGGCAAAAACCGTAAACTGTTTGCTTCTGCCATCACCGCGGCTGGCCCGGTAAATTATATTGATTCAATCGTAATTGATCTGTCATCCCGTTGTGTTTTAACAGGATCTCCCGGCACAGGCAAAGCCACACTGCTGGCTAAGGTGGCTGATACTGCCATAGCCAAAGGGCTGGATATTGAAACCTATCATTGCCCGCTTGATCCGCTTAAGGTGGAACACGTAATCATACCAGCGTTAAGCACAGCGCTTATTACCTCTGTCCCGCCACACAATCAGCCCACCTACGGCGCCACAGCCGTTATCGACATGAATGATTGTCTTGACCAGCAAATCATTCATCATTTAGAACCTGTAACCGATTATGATCGCACTGCGTTTTGGGAGCTTTTTAGCAAGGCTGGGATGTATATCAAGGATGCTAAAAAACTACAGGATCAGCTTGAAACTTATTATGCTCCCAATATTAATTTTAATGGTGCTGATACCCTTAGAGACAAGACATTGGCAAGAATACTAACCATGCAACAAAATAACAAATGAAAATTCCGCAAATATTATAAAATTAATTATATTCATTTCCCACTAGATCATGTATAATCATAACAAGATGTATGGGTCTGAGACATGGTGGCAAACCGCCTTGTCAAGGATACTAAATTTGTCGCCAGTCTAAAAGCAAGGGCTGAAGCCTACGCTCAGGATCTTGATAATACCCAAGGGGTTGGTCCTCACACCATCTCCGTCCCCCGCATACGTCCGGCCAGCGGGATGGACTTAACTAAGTCCCTATTTAGTCAATGACGAAGCTTTCAAAAAAATTGTGGCCATTATTCGCTTGGCTTATACTGGCATAATTTTATCAACCCGTGAGTCTTCTGAGCTTAGAGATGAACTTATTAGGTATGGTGTATCCCAGATTAGTGCCGGTTCCTGTACAGGTGTCGGTGGCTACCATCAGGTTTATAAAGAGCATGAAGCAAATGCCCCGGCCAAAGGCCTTCAGTTTGAGACTGGCGATAACCGCTCGCCTCAGGAAATTGTCAGCATGCTCTGCAAGCAAGGTTTTGTCCCCAGCTACTGTACAGCCTGCTATCGGCAAGGCCGTACCGGCGATAGGTTTATGAGCCTTGCTAAAAGCGGTGAGATTCAAAATGTCTGTTTGCCCAATGCGCTGTTAACCTTCAAAGAATATCTCCTCGATTATGCTGACCCCGCGATCAGAGAAATCGGTGAGGTCACTATTCAAAAGCATCTCACTGAGATACCTGTAGCTGCAACTAGAGAAGCTACTGCTACTCGTTTAAAAGAGATCGAAACAGGTGTGAGAGATTTATATTTTTAGGTTATGTATGCAAAGAAGCTTTGCGGAACTTCCGCAAAGCTTCTTTTGTTATCTATTCAACAGCTAATTAAGAGCAGTTCCTATCAGTTTTGACGCAAACCTGTAACTAATGCTTTGGTTAGTTTCTGGCAATACTAGAATATGGTAATATTGCTATATAAACTCTTTATGGAAAATTACAGTTTCTACTTGAATTGGCAGGTGTAACTTTTGAAACGTATTATACTTATCATGCTTTTAACCCTGGCAATGTCCTACATCCTTGAAGTCTCTGAAAACGTTGGCCTTAATAGATTTAAACCAACTCTGGAGATTGATTATACAACAAATGAATATACTTTAAGCTGGCCCCGTCTTCCCTATCTAGCTTACTACAAGATTGAGGCCCTAAGTTCCCCACCAGCAGATGATTATTTGGATGTCGCTGACGCTCAGCGCATTGTTAGTTATCATACCTGGAAAAACCAGTTCGCAATTGATGAAAACTTTCCTTTTAACACCTATTGGCGAGTCTCTGCCCAAACCTTATTTCACAGGCCGCTGGGTAAGTATTCTAATCATATAAGCTTGACCGAAGCCAGTGGTCGGGTGGCAGAAGACTTCGATAAGGTCAAACCAGTGCCCACATCCGCCTACCCGGCCAATGCACCGGCATCTGTCCGGCCAATGCTTACCTGGACAATCGTACCCAATGCTGTGTACTATGAGCTTGAGTTTGTACCAGTACTTCCGGAAAATCCCAATGATGTTTTACCATCAGAACAGCAGCTTCGTTTAACCCGGGAGGTATTTACCAATGGCTATAACGCCGATTTTTCCTGGTATGAAGGCAACCGTATCTTCTGGCGAGTCCGTGCCCTTAACTATAAGGGCAATCCATTAGGAGTATTCTCTGATGCAACTGAGGTCTGGATTGACCGCACTATCCCCCCTGTCGCAAAACCAATCATTAATACTCACCATAAACCATCTACCCTGCCGGTGCCCCTCTACCCGGTATATGCCTGGATACCAGTATCTGGGGCCATAAGTTATGAGGTCGAGCTTACAAATCACCTTCCAGAAAACCCTGGCGGTATTGAGCCCTCAATCCATCGTATCTGGAGTAAAACTGTCACTGGACTAAATGACTGTTATGACGATCAGCCGCGTATTGTCCCCGGTAAATATTATTGGCGTGTCCGTGGTATTGATGCCAGTGGTAAGCCGGTAGGCCAGTATTCCGATACAGCTGAGTTTACCGTTGATCTAACCAGAGGTCACTATGCCGCAACCTTTGGTGACAGTATCACCCATGGGGGTGGCGCTATCTCCTACTCTCCAGCTAATACTGATTACAGCTATCAGACCTATCTGCATTTTCCGGCTGTCAATCTTGGCAAAAGCGGCGATACTTCAGAAAGTATGCTCACAAGATTTGACCAAGACGTGCTCCCGTTTAAGCCTAAATACTTAATCATCCTTGGCGGTACCAACAGTCTGCGTGGTGGAGTTCCCGCAACTCAGGTTATCACTGAGCTTGCTGCTATTCGTGATAAATGCCTGATAAATGGCATTAGACCAATCTTCCTGACCTTACCGCCAATCAATCCAGCCGCTATTGATGCCGTTTTTAAAGAAGAAACTGTGTCCAATTGGCGAGAAGAGTTTGATACGGTTAATGACTTTATTAGACAACAACGCTACTTTATCGAACTTGAACCATATTTTGCGGATAGCACCCGGGGACTCCCCGAGCATTTTGCTACAGATGGATTACACCTTGATATTGAAGGAAAAAAGCTCATTGGGCAGATCATCAACGCCCATTGGACAAGGGTTGTTCGGTAACAGCCTGCTCCATTTGCAAAAGTTCATCCCGGCGTTCTTTGGCAGTGGCAAAAAAACCATGAATACTTGCCCGGTCTCCTTGGCGAATAGCCACAGCGACCTCACCGATGATCTGACTGAACTTTTCCAGGCTATCGGAGATCGGTCCGGCATTTGTCATACACACATCGGCCCACATGTCGGCATTAGATGAAGCAATACGTGTGGTATCGCGAAAACCACCGCCAGCCAGCTTAATGCTGCTATCTTTGTCCTCGGAGTAGGCCAGTAAATTTACCAAAGCGGCAGCGCCAATATGTGGTATA
The DNA here is from genome assembly GCF_035561255.1 of Sporomusa sp. Taxonomy (GTDB): domain Bacteria; phylum Bacillota; class Negativicutes; order Sporomusales; family Sporomusaceae; genus Sporomusa. The sequence goes on from NZ_DATMXX010000264.1 coordinate 12,258, forward strand.
TGGCTAATCAGGGCTGTACACCAATCATGCCGGATTGCCTCCATCTCGGTTATCCGGGCTCCTGTCCAGCTGACAACCTGGCGAACTGCTTCGACAGGTGCGGAATCGCCGGTTTCTAATGGCGTAAGGATATACCATTTATCATGAAAAAGAGTGCTGTCGGCGGCTTCGATGCCGCTTTTTTCACGTCCGGCCATCGGATGGCCAGGCACATAATAAACACCAGCAGGCAGCAATGCTGTTATTTCCTGGATTAAATAGTGTTTTGTACTGCAGGTGTCTGTCAGGATAGCTCCCGGCTTTAAATAAGGTGCCATTTCTTTTACTAACGTTGCCGCCTGCAACACTGGCGTACATAAAAAAATCATATCGGCGTCAGCTATGCCTGCCTTAACATCAGCAGTAACGATATCGGCCGCACCACGCTGCCTGGCTTTAATCAGCGACAGCTCGTTAGTATCAACACCAGTAATCTCAACTTTTCCACCTCTGGCTGCTTTGAGCGCCAGACCTAGCGAACCGCCAATCAATCCCATACCGATGATTGCAATCCGCTTAATAGCTAGCCTCATTCCATTCTCCTGCCCACTACCGGCGCAATTGCCCTGACTTCACTCATGAGCGCCCGGAAGTTTTCAGGGGTCAGGGACTGACTGCCATCAGACAAGGCTTCTGCCGGATTGGGATGTACCTCAATCATTAAGCCGTCAGCCCCTCCGGCTACCGCGGCTCTGGCCATCGGCCGCACTAATTTCCATAAACCGGTACCATGACTTGGGTCAACAATAACAGGTAAATGGCTCAGATTTTTTAGTGCCGCCACAGCACTCAAATCCAGCGTATTGCGGGTATAATCCTCAAAGGTTCGAATCCCACGCTCACAAAACATAACATTATAATTCCCCTCACTCATAACATACTCGGCAGCATGCAGCCATTCATTAATCGTAGCTGCAATGCCACGTTTCAAAAGCACTGGCATGCCGCTTTTGCCTACAGCCTTTAAGAGCTGGAAGTTTTGCATATTGCGGGCCCCGATTTGCAATACATCTGCGTAGGCGCCTACCACAGCCACAGACTCAATATCAACAACCTCGGTAACAATCTTAAGACCGGTTACAGCTCTGGCTTCTGCCAGCATTTCCAGACCCTTTTCTTCAAGACCCTGGAAAGAGTAAGGCGAAGTGCGTGGTTTATAAGCCCCTCCCCGCAAGAACTGGGCCCCTGCCGCTTTGACAATCCTTGCCGACTCTAAGAGTTGTTCCCTGCTCTCAACAGCACAAGGCCCAGCCATGACTGTTAACTGAGAACCACCAACAAGTACGCCCCCAATATCAATAATTGTGTCTTCGTTTTTAAACTCCCGGCTGACCAGTTTGTAGCCAGCTGTAACTGATATTGCTTTTTCAACGCCGGACATGGCTTCTAGTGGTAATTGGGCCATTAGTTTTTTCTCCCCGATAAGGCCAATAATTGTACGCATTTTACCTTCTGACAAATGTACTTTTAATCCGGCTCCGGTTACCCGGGAAATCACGAGTTCAATCTCATGCTGAGTTGCGGTTGGACTCATTACAATAATCATGTCTATCGCCTCCATAAAAATATAAAAAGTCCCATCCCCTATACAGGGACGAGACTTCACTCGCGGTACCACCCTGCTTGCTAAAATAGCAAGCCGCTCTTTTCAGGTACAGGAAAAATCCGATACCCTAGCCTATAATAACGGTGGCGTCCGGCGCAGTCTACTTGAATTACTTTCGACCTGCTGCTCACGGGTGTATTTCAGTAAGCACGCCTACCGGGTCACACCACCCCCCGGCTCTCTGATAATAGCGCAGCCAATTTACTTATCCCGTTCATTGCATTTGTATATGCTATTGCAAATGAATATACCAGATAAAATCGTTACTGTCAATAGTCTTGTGATCTATTTCTGCATCTCTTTATGAAACTTAATATTATACCACTCAGCTCCACGCTCAGTCATTTGTTCCCAGCCAGCCTTCACTAACCGGTCAACCAAGCCTTCCAGAGCCTCTCTATGACGTTTATTCTTTTCATCAGGCGTAAATGAACATGACATAATCTCAATTTTGACCGACTTCTTGACAATAGTATCGTGACTGTCACCACTATTTATACTATCTGGAATTGACATTCGGGCCTGAAACTCACCAATATCGCGTGGAAATATCCCCCAGCGTTCACCTGTAGTCTGATAGGTGATTTCACAGTACATCGTTCTTAGCTCCTCATCTTTGTAACCGATTTGTTAAGTATGTTCCGTCAAAAACGAAATAAAGAAAACACGGCTTGCGCCGAGCCTATGGCGAAAGCGGAAGCCGATGTTGCCCTTATCCAGAGAAAGTTATGCTTTCTATCAGGAAAAGAAAGGCGACAGGTTAAGCCGCCTTCTTTATTTTGCCTGAAACTCCGCTAACG
>NZ_DATMXX010000265.1:0-2842 GCF_035561255.1 Sporomusa sp.
ATACAACGTCGTACTATAAAAAAAACAGTTTTAAAATCGCTCTGGGGAGGGAAGGTTTCTTATGCCTCATAATTCAATTACGTCAATAATGCCGGGGTATGAAAAAACAGCAGCATTTCCCGCACCAAAGATTATTTTCGTTACCGATCACAAGGGGAATTTACTGCTTTTCAATACAGAGGCCGCTTTAACGGTCGGTGTGCCGAAGGAGCAGTTGCTGCACCTAAATCTCGGCGAACTTATACATAATGGCACACTTAATACCTCTTATACCTTGCGAGCTGCTAAAAACAAATGCATTGAACAAGGTCTGGTTAGAACAAAGTTTAAAACCGAAACACTTGCTGTAAGCAGACCTGTCTTTAACCCTAGCGGAGACATACTTTACTTAGTAACGACCTGTGTAGCAGCCTCACCGGAAAGAAAAAAACATCGTGATGGCTTAAATCAGAGAACCAGCCCAACTCCAAAACATAAAATCCAGGTTTTCGGAATAGATACGGAAGATATTGTTGCTGAAAGCAATACGATGAGGACTATATTAAATCTAGCTGCTAATATCGCCAGATTAGACAGCCCAACAATCCTATACGGAGAGTCAGGCACGGGCAAAGAGGTGCTGGCGCGGTATATTCACCGGCATAGCACTCGCTCCAACGGCGCCTTCATGGCAATAAACTGTGCTGCCTTATCAGAGTCGTTAGCCGAAGCAGAGCTTTTTGGCTATAGCAAAGGAGCTTTTACCGGAGCTAATACGCAAGGTAATATAGGCTTAGTAGAGGCTGCAGATGGCGGAACTTTGTTTCTTGATGAAATTGCTGAATTATCACTCCCCCTGCAGGCAAAATTGCTGCGAGTTCTGGAGACTGGCGAAATTCGCCGGTTAGGCAGTTGTGTCAACCTCACCAGTGATTTTAGACTTATTGCGGCAACAAACAAGGATCTAAAGCGAATGACCGAAGAGGGAACATTTCGCAAAGATCTTTTTTATCGGTTACATGTTGTTGATTTAGTAATTCCGCCGTTACGGGAAAGACCTGAAGACATCACAATGCTCGCCTTGCACTTTTTGAAAAAATTTAATACAAAATACAATCTTGACATAGCCCTGGACAACGATATGTTAGCTGCTTTCCAGCATTATGACTGGCCGGGAAATGTCAGAGAGTTGCGTAATGCAGTAGAAAAATACGTCGTTTTTGGCCTGCAAGACAATCCAACGCAGTTTTCAAGAACAATGTCAGGAGTTGCCCACCAACTTGCTCAACCAAATTATGTGAAGTCTTTCGAAGGCCAGGAATCATTAAAGCAAGTTATGCAGCAATTTGAAGAGCAATATATTCACAGTATCTTAAAAGCATGCAATTTTCGTACAGGCGAAGCAGCCAACCGGCTCGGCATTTGCCGGACGGTACTCTACCGGAAACTGAAAACATTTACAGGCATCGAAAAGTTTAAAAATCATTGATTGTTTTTAATAGCCTAACCTTTCCTTCCAGCATTCAAAAGGTATTTAGGCCAACGAAAACTACTTTAATGATATATCTCCCAAAAAACCCTGCGAGATTTAATCTCGCAGGGTTTACCATCTCTGCACCGTCTTTTCGATAAAACCACACTAAAAGGCCGTCGGGAGTAAACTGGCAGACTTTATTGTAATTCTACTCTTCCAATAAAATTTTCAGCATTTTATTGCGATTGTTAGTAAATTCTTTCATAATCAAATAATTTTCTGTTTGTTCATAAGCCAGCTGCTGCATACCGGACTGGGTAAGCTGTATGATCATGCTGTCCGGATAAGCCATAATAATCGGGGAATGTGTCGCAATGATTAGTTGCGATTTTTGTTGAACCAATTCATGAATACGAGAAATTAGTGCCATTTGCCGTACAGGTGATAAAGCCGCTTCCGGTTCATCCAGAATATACAGCCCATTCCCCCCCAACCTGTTTTGAAACACAGCAAAAAACGATTCCCCGTGCGACATCTGATGCAGGGATGTCCCGCCATATGATGTAATAATTCGATTGCCCGGCCCACCCTCAGCATCTAGTTTCTCAATCGTTGTAGCCAAATTATAAAAACTCTCTGCCCGGAGAAAAAAACCGTCTCGCGGGCGCTTTATTCCTTTGACCAGCCTTATGTATTCATTAAGTTCGGAGTGGGAGGCCTGTGTAGTAAAGGTAAAGTTAGCGGTTCCACCTTCGGCATTAAAACCCCAGGCAACTGCAACCGCCTCCAGCAAGGTAGACTTGCCGGTCCCGTTTTCTCCCACAATAAATGTTACCCGGGGATGAAATTCCAGCTCATACAAATTACAAAAGGCGGGTAAACAAAACGGATATGTGTCAAACCGCGTAACCTGATCCCGCAACAGTTGAACACTGCGAATATATTGCTGCGTTTTTTGCAACATACTGTCACCCACCCATAACCTGCACCCAAACACTGCGTCGGCGCGGTCCGTCAAATTCGCAAAAATAGATTCCCTGCCAGGTCCCCAACAACAACTTATTATCTACAACCGGCAAGGTAATCGAGCAGCCTACCATCGAACTCTTGATATGAGCAGGGGAATTGCCTTCCATGTGCCGGTACGGGAGATTGGGAACCATTCGATCAAACGCCATCAACATATCGGCAACTACATCCGGATCGGCATTCTCATTGATGGTTACCCCAGCTGTAGTATGGGGAACAAATACCTGACAAATGCCTTGTCTGATACAGCTATGCCGGATAAGCTCCCTCACTTTGGCAGTAATATCAATAAACCCTTCTTTAGGAGTGTCCAGACTGAACTGATCCATAGTTGCCACCTCTTAACCTATACTATACTAT
>NZ_DATMXX010000266.1:0-12334 GCF_035561255.1 Sporomusa sp.
GATCATCTATATCTTATATTTATGGTATCACAGGTGCATTAAACTGTCAACCATTTTTGGGCAAATTATCCGGTTGACAATTCGCACCCTGGCAGCCAAATTTGGTCTTTATAGTTTAGGCGTCACTTTTTCTTTAAATACCTGTTTGCCGTCTTTCATCTCAATAACAACGGCACTTTTGATCGGGTTGTGATTGGCATCAATGGTCACCAGGCCTGTGCTTAACTGCAGATTTTTGGTTTGCTCCAGCGCTTCACGAATTTTAGTCGGATCGGTGCTGTTGGCCCGCTTGATGGCATCAATCATCAGTAAGCCCGCATCATAGCCCAGAGCGGAAAAAACGCTGGGCTCCTGGCTGTATTCCTGTTTGTAGGCTTCAATAAATTTTACAACATTAGGGTCGGTATCCTGTGAGGAAAAATGGCTGCTGAAAAATGAATTATTGAGCGGTGCCACCCCGGCAATTTCCACCACTTTGGCATCATCCCAGCCGTCAGTACCCAGAAACGGCATATTCATGCCCATTTCCCGGGCCTGTTTAAGAATTTTTCCTACCTCTTCATAGTAAGCAGGCAGGAATACCACATCCGGATTAAGAGCTTTAATTTTAGTCAGGGTAGACTTAAAGTCCTGGTCTTTTTGGAGAAAAGCTTCTTTGCCAAGTACCTGGCCGCCATTTTGCGTAAACAGGGTTTCAAAAGACTGGGAAAGGCCCTTTGAGTAATCGGAACTGTTGTCAATATAGATGACGGCTGTTTTGGCTTTCAGCGTGTTGCTGGCAAAGTTAGCCATAATGGTACCCTGCAGCGGATCAATGAAACATGAGCGGAAAGCATACGGACGGGTTTTACCATTATCGACGGTAATCTTTTCATTAGTGCCTGTCGGGGTAAGTACCGGCACCTTATTGTCCTGGGACACCTGCACAGTAGCCAGGGTGTTGGAACTGGTTGCCGGCCCGAAAATAGCCACAACCTTGTCCTGGGTAATCAGTTTGGTGGCAGCATTAGTTGCTTCAGCCGCTTCTGACTTATTGTCCGCCAGGACCAGGGTAATCTGCTTGCCCATAATACCGCCGGCAGCATTGGCCTGTTTGATTGCCAGTTTAATGCCGTTGACCGCCTGATTGCCATAATTGGCAACACTGCCTGTCAGTTCGAAATTACCGCCAAGTTTGATAACATTGGCCTCTTCTTTGGTCCCGCCGCCACAACCGGCCAGTACACCGGCCATAAGCAAAGTACTCATCGCCACTGCTACTAATTTTCTTCGCATATTTTCTCCTGCCCTTCTTGTTCCCCGGACTGATTATTCCAGCCTCAAGTGTGCAACTTGGGGTCTTTTGTTAAGAATGTACTTGTGTCGAGGAATCTATGTATTTTGTACTCAAAACACACTATACACCTTTACATCTTTGTTGTCAACACACTACAGTCCCTCTTATGTATTAATACATTTGTCCTTTGTGCAGGAATACACAAAAAGAGCTTGGCGTTAAAAAAATTTAGGCCACTTCCGCTCTGAAGAAGTGGCCTAAGATCAGTTATCCCTGCGCAATATATTTGTCAAGTTCAAGCTGGAAACTTTCCGGGCCGACTCGTTGTACAAACTGATTAAAATATTCTCCTGGTAATTTGCCGGTTATAAAAAACACAACAAGGCTTTCAATTGCTTTAGCTGCGCGATCAGCGGGAACGCTGCCCTTAAGCTTGACGCTAAAAGCAGCCTGTGGCCCCAGTTTACCGCCAAGCGAAAACTCAAAGGCCTCTGTCAGCTGATCCCCCACTCTCGCCATGACTCCCTGCAGGCCAATATCGGCAACCTGCTGCTGCGCACAGGAATTTACACAACCACTAATATGGAGAACAAGGGGTTCCTCCAATTTCACCTGTTTATCCAGATATTCAAGAATGGCTGCCGCTCTCTGCTTGGTTTCAGCAATGCCAAGTGGACAAAATTGCGTACCGGTACAGCAGACTGCCCGGGCAGTAAATGGTGCGGGGAACGGAGTCAGCCGTGTTAGTACCTTTTCCGCAAGTAAGTTTTCCACCTGCGCATCAGGAATGTTAAGTAAAATCATATTCTGCGAGTTGGTTGTGCGAAGTGAACCATCACCATATTGTTCGGCAAGGGCTGCCAATTGTTCGATCTCGTCGGCATCAAAACGCCCCAGCGGTATGCTTAGTCCAACATAATTAAGGCCGGCCTGTTTCTGTTTGTTGACGCCATACAGGCACCCGGCATTCCAATCAACGGTTAAATCCTGGCCGCTTGCAGCCAGCGGTCCTGTCAGTTTAACGACTTCCTGCCGGAACTTGTGAATACCCCAGTCTTGTAACAAGAATTTCAGCCTGGCATGATTACGTTTTTCCCGGTAACCGTAGTCGCGGAAAATGGCAGCCACGGCCTTGGCTACCGCCAGCACCTGCTCTGATCGAACAAAGATATTTAGCGGTAACGCCATACTTGGTTTGGCGGAGAGACCACCACCAACAAGCACATTAAACCCCAGCACTTTTTCCCCAACCAGTTCTTTTTCAGCCGGAGCAAAGGATAAATCGTTGATTTCAGCGTGTACCGGGTTATGAATACTACCGGAAATCGACATTTTGAATTTACGGGGAAGATTGGAAAAATCTCTATTATTATGGAAAAAATCGGATACCTGTTTTAAGATCGGCGCCGCATCAATTACTTCTTCCGGATCATAACCTGCTACCGGGTTTCCCACAATCGTACGAGGACAGTCACCAGCAGACTCCAGGCAGCTTAAACCAACTTTCTCCAGCCTGGCAAAGATATCAGGTAAATATTCTACGCGAATCCAGTGAAGCTGGATAGCATGCCTTGTAGAGATATCCAGGAGGTTGCGGCCATAGTCACGGGCAAGGCTGCCTAATACCCTTGCCTGAGCAGAGGTCAGCACCCCGCCCGGGACTTTTACCCGCAGTAAAAAGAATCCTGCTTCTTTAGGGCGGGATATGTATAGCCCCAGCCATTTGAGCAGATCAAAATCCTTTTCTTCAATGGCATCAAAGCCAAGTTTAGCATAACGTTCGATGTCGTTGACTATATCCAAGCCGTCTTTTTCGAGCTTGATTAATTCAACCTTGTTCAACTTGTCCAATTCTTTGGCCCATGCTTGTTCCATTTTTGAATTCCCTCCATAGTCTTTACTTAATAAAGAAAAAAGGCCAAAGTTCACCACAATGAACTTGGCCTTCAGTTTTCTGATCAGCATATACCTAAAATAACAGATTTCTAGTAATTTGTAAAGCATCCGCTCTTTCTTGGCTATGCTGCTAATTCACCTCTGCCACCACGGCCTTGACTGACTCAGCCTGCTTTTTCCCCTTCCCGGCATTGCGAATTAAGAGCGCCGGTACAATACCGATAGCGCACAATACCGCCGTAACCAGAAACACATCGTCAAAGGCCAAAACAGCAGCTTGTTTTGCCAACATTCCTTTTAGAACTTCTAAAGCCATCAGCTTGCCTTCACTAAGCGTAAAGCCGCTATGGACAAAATATCCCTGCATTGTTGCAATTGTCTGGTTGGCTGCGTCGGAGGTTATATTTAAGGAATTGCCATAAACAGCCGTATGAAAGGTAGTCCTGCTGTCAAGTAATGTCCCCATGACAGCGACACCAACACTGCCGCCAACATTCTTAAACAGATTGAATACCCCTGACCCAACCCCTAATTTATCTTTGGGCAACGAACCCATAACACCATTTGATAACGGCGACATGGTTAAGGCCAGCCCAACCCCCATAACAATAAGCCCAAGTGCAATATAGAGGTAAGGGGTTTTGTCATCAAGCAGACGGAAAGAATAGAGTGCGCCGGCCATAATGGCCATACCGGCCGAAGCAGGAATCCTTGCCCCAAAACGATCTGCAAGACGCCCGCCTGCCGGAGCAAGCACTACCATCGCCAGGGTGAGCGGCAGCATCGCTATACCGGCGTGAATAGCGGTATAGCCTTGAATATTACGAAGATAAAACGGCAAAAGAAACAAGCCGCCATACATCGCCATAAAGGACAGAAAACCCACGATATTAGACATCGTAAATGTTGTGTTTTTAAATAGGCCAAGATCAACCATCGGCTTATCAATATGGCTTTCCAGGAATAGGAATAGTCCCATTGAGAATACCGCTGCCATACTGAGGCTGACGATATACACTGAGGACCACCCCTCTTTAGCGCCTTGATTGAGTACCAGCAACAAACAGCTCAGGCTAACTACCAATAATGCACCACCGATATAGTCAACGGTAGCATCGGTATGCTCGGCCTTGGATTCCTGCAATACTTTTACGCCAAGGAAAATACCGGCGACCGCAAACGGCAGGATAGAGTAGAAGATTAAATGCCAATCCAGATATTCAACAATGGAACCGCCAATTGTAGGTCCAAGAGCACTACCGGCAGCAGCCAGAGCTCCCCACAACCCCAATGCTTTCCCGCGCTCTTGTGCCGGGAATGCCTCTGAAACCAGCGCCATCGCATTAGGAAACAGGAGCCCGGCACCTATCCCCTGCACAATCCGAAAAACAATTAACACGGTACTGTTCCAGGACAAACCGATTAACAGTGTAGCGGCTGCAAAAATGCTGAGACCGATGATATACAGCTTTTTACGGCCAAACTGGTCTCCTAATTTTCCTGTAATCGGCAGGATTGAGCCATAAGGCAGCATATATGCCAACGATACCCAAACAACCGAATCCATAGTAAAACCAAAGACCTGCATAATATTTGGCAATGCAATATTTACTGAGCTACTCACATAGCCACTGAGCATTGTTCCCAGCGTAACAGTAAGAAGCACCAGATATTTGTTAGGCGCAATAGTTTGTTCCATCCCCCCCACCTCTTTCATTAACTAACATGCACGTTCACTATCGCTGACATGCCGGGTTTTAGTGTATATGCCTCATTTGGGTTAACCTTAATTTTAATCGGAAGTTTCTGAGTAACTTTAGTGTAATTGCCTGAGGTATTTTCTGTTGGCAGTAAGGCAAACTGAGATCCGGTTGCTGCACCGATTTCACTTACCTCACCGCTAAATGTTCTACCCGGATAAGCGTCAATGCTAAATTCAACAGTCTGCCCAACCCGCATTTTTCCTACATTCGTCTCGTCGATGTTGGCTGCAACCCATATATCATTCAGATTGGCAATATTGACCAGCGCCTGACCTACAGATATACTTTCCCCGGCATCAACAGATTTTACGGCAACAACACCGGAAATAGGCGCTTTAATTACCGTGTTATTCAATTGTAGTTCAGCATTTTTTAACGCAGCAGCCGCTTGTTCAACCTGCGCGGCAGCTGCCTGAATATCTTCCGGACGTGCGCCTTCTGCGGTCAGGCTAACCGACTGACCGGCAGCATGATATTGTGCCTGAGCAACAGACAAAGCTGTACTTGCTGAGTCAAGCTGCTGAGCAGATATCGCTCCCTCATTATACAAGGTCTCACTCCGCTCATATATTTTTTGAGCATTTTCTAAATTGGCTGCTGCCTGTTCGGCACCAGCCTCGGCCTGGGCTATCTGCTGGGGTCTATTGCCGGCTTTTATTCCGGCCAATTTAGCCTGGGCGGCTGTCAGATTAGCGCTGGCTTGCGCAACTTGCGCTTCCAGCTCTTTGCTGTCAAGCTTGGCTATGATCTGCCCGGCTTGAACCTCATCCCCTTCATTTACCAGAACTTCATCAACCTGGGCCGATACCCGCGAGCTTACAGCAACAATCGTACCTTTTACTCTGGCATCATCAGTTGATACTACCCCGGCATAGTTAATCCACCACCATAAACCACCACAGAGAATTACAGCAACAACTAATCCGGCTATGCCGATCAGTTTTTTCTTATTTATCATTTTTTCTTGACTCATTTTTGCTCCTCCACTCTAATTGTGCAACAAGTCCTCCCGCAATATTTGCAGTTTACATTCTGATTCATCCAGCTTTATTCTGACCTTTTCCTGTAATGCGGGCAAAAATGACAACCCTAACTCAGTGATGGAGTATACCCGTTTATTGCGTGTTTCCGGATTGCTCCAGTTACCCGCTATATAGCCATGCTCCTCCATAATTCTGAGTAGTGGGTATAATGCATTAGGATTAGGAGAGATTGCCGACTTGGTCCTGTTTCGAATTTTTTCGGCAAGCTTATTGCCATGGATCGGTTCTTTTTTAAGTAGCGTCAGTACGTACAAACCGATAATCGATTTAACCCATGTTTTATAGTCACTATCTTTAGACAACATCACCAGTTCTCCTAGTTATATATAAAGTTATTATTTTTAATAATATTAATTTTAACAGTTTTTTTTATTAATTACAAGCCTGAATTAGGTACATATACCACTGCTAATCATACACGGAAAATTCAAAACGGCGATAAACTGTTTCTCAGTTCATCGCCGTTAGGTCATCCATTATTCAACAAAATGCCTTACTTTGAAATCCACGCCGATTTGCCGGGCGCCCTCCCTGCAAACCCGGATATCCTCTTCCGGCATGACATCAACGATTGTTAATACAACGGAAGGGATATATTGCTTGCATTTAACTGCAAAATCCAGCATAGCATCATAGGCTTTCTCGCCAAATTCCGAAAGACATATCTCCTGATACTCTTTGGCACTTTTTGCGTTCATACTGATAGAAATAGCGTCTACAAGGCCTGCCAGTAGTGGAGTGATATCTTGTTCATAAAACAAATTAGCCTGGCCATTGGTATTAATCCGAATGGGAACAGTATATTTTTTCTTCAGTTCCCTGCAGATGTCGATGATCGCATCGGTACGAACCATGGGCTCACCATAGCCACAAAATACGAATTCAGTCAACTCGGAAACATCCCATTGTTGAATATCTTTAATAACCTCATTCACTGTGGGTTCCCGCTCAAGCCAAAGATTAACCCCGTCAGCAACGCCAACTGTTTTGGTTCTTACGCAAAAAACACAGCTATTCGTACAGCGGTTGGTAATATTAATATATAATGCCATACCTAGTTTATAAGTAATTGTCATAGATTTATCCTGTGTATTAGATGCCATCGCCGTGTATTCCTTCATATTCATTAATACGCCGTTTCTCCGTTTTCTCTATTTGATCAACCTTACCATCTTCTATCCTAATAATCAACTGACCATACATTAATCCCTGGAGTTGAGCAATAATTTTAGACTGCAAAGAGTGCTGTCCTGCCGGTACATCGCGGATTATATAGCCTGCTTTATTTTTCGAGGAGAAAATGAACCTCTCTGTTCTCTCCATCTTAATAACACACCCGTCTTGAATTGTTAAAATCAAGTGTCCATACTGGACAGTATGAAGAGAATGCCGAATCAACTCCATAACCTGAGGTAGTAACAGCTTCTTAGGCGTTAATTTCTCCACACATAACACCTCCCATATTTTTTAAGCATTTAACTGAACAACAAGATGATATGTAAATAAAAAAGCTAAGGGACTAATTTATAAAAAAATAAGCCCCTTAGCCTTCAGTATGTCTGATCAGCTAATACCATTATTCAGCTAATGATCAAATGTCTACAAGGCCGCCGACGAGGATATAGACTCAGCAACATTTTGGTCTGGCGAAGACTTCTTCCCGCCGGTGAAATGTTCATTTTGAAGGAGCTCCCAGATCTTATGCCGAACCCAGCCAAAATCGGCAGATGATCGAATGCCGTCACGTGGTCTGGGCAGGTTAATATTGACAATTTCCTTAATCGTTCCGGGATGAGCAGTCATAACAGCTACCCGGTCTGCTAAAAAGACAGCTTCGTCAATGCCATGGGTAACAAATATGATTGTCTTTTTTGTCTTTTCCCATATTCGCAGCAGTTCCTCCTGCAATACCTCTCTTGTCTGGGCATCCACAGCGGCAAATGGTTCATCCATCAATAACACTTCCGGATCATAGGCCAATGCCCTGGCAATTGCCACCCGCTGTTTCATCCCCCCGGATAATTCGTGAGGATACCGGTCTTCAAAGTTCGCCAAACCTACCAGCTCAATATACCGCTGGCTAATCTCCTTACGATCCTTTTTGGGAACTTTCTTTATTTCAAGCCCGAATTCAACATTTTTTCTAACAGTGCGCCAGGGAAATAGTGCATACCCCTGCATGACTATACCCCGGTCTAATGCCGGACCGGTAATTAATTTGCCATCAATAAAAATTTCGCCTGAACTGGGTTGAGCTAACCCTGCGACCATATCCAGGAAAGTTGACTTGCCGCAGCCACTTGGCCCGACTATGGCCAAAAACTCGCCTTGTTTAACAGTAAGATCCAGATGCTTAATTGCTTCAAACTCAGTAGCTTCTTCGTTCGGTTGTCGTTTAATCTGGTATACACGCCGAATATTACGAGCAACGATTTTAGCGTCTGCCCCAACAACGTCTGCTGCGGCTAGTTGACTTATGGACATAACGTTTCCCCCTTTAATAATATTCCTGCCAACAAAAAGTATGACATATTCTCAAGTCCCGTCATGCTATATACAACGCGTTAAAGTTTTTCAATCCACCACCCGACTGCGCCTGCAAGCTTCTTTAATGCGGAATATAGCAATACGATAGCCATTGGGTTACTCTTCTGAAAAAAGAATTGTACTCAGATAACGTTCACCAGTATCCGGCAAGATTACCACTATTGTTTTCCCTTTATTCTCCGGGCGTTTAGCAACCTGCAGGGCGGCAAATGCCGCAGCCCCGGATGAAATCCCCACCAGAATTCCTTCTTCTTTGGCTAGCCGTCGCGCAATCGTTAATGCTTCCTCATTCTTCACCTTGAATATCTCATCAATCACTTCAAGATTTAGCACATTGGGGACAAAACCTGCCCCAATTCCCTGAATTTTATGCGGACCGGGCTGGCCGCCGGACAGCACCGGTGAATCAAAGGGCTCCACTGCCACCACTTTTACATTGGGATTGCGTTTTTTAAGCACCTCGCCAACACCGGTGACAGTGCCGCCTGTACCTACACCGCCAACAATAATATCCACTTTACCGTCTGTATCCTGCCATATTTCTTCAGCGGTAATTGCCCGGTGGATCTCGGGGTTGGCAGGGTTGTTAAACTGTTGGGGAATAAAGGAGTTTGGCGTTACAGCCGCTAATTCTTCAGCTTTTAAAACTGCCCCTTTCATGCCTGCTGAGCCAGGGGTTAAAACCAACTCCGCACCATAGGCTTTTAACAGGCTGCGCCGTTCCACACTCATAGTTTCCGGCATGGTTAAGATCAGGCGATAACCTTTGGCAGCGGCAATAAACGCCAGGGCAATACCGGTATTGCCGCTGGTAGGTTCAATAATCACCGTATTTTTATTAATAATTCCTTTTTCTTCGGCATCTTTGATCATGCTAAAACCAATGCGATCCTTAATACTGCCGCCAGGATTAAAAGACTCAAGTTTTGCGACCACTTCAGCCTGAGCTCCTGCGGTAACTTTATTGAGCCGCAGGAGCGGTGTCCCGCCGATTAATGCGGTGATACTGCTGGCAATTTTAGACATAATAGTTTAGCCTCCTTAAAAATTTTCCTGATAAACAAAAAAGCAAAGAATAATTCTAAACAGAATAATCTTTGCCTTCAGTATGCTCTACTGATCAGTCAAATCCTGTATTAACATGTCTTCGCCTGAATTGGTAACCCTCAGTATTTTCGACTGTCAGGTTACCAGGCAATAAAAAGGCCAAGGCACATCCTCACAGATAATACCTCAGCCTTCAGTCATTCTGATCAGCCAATCGATAATTCTCCTATAATAACTACAATTATACTGACTGGTAATTATTTGTCAATCAATTTTTCCGGCTCACTTAAAGCCACTGGCCTGCTTAAGCGGCAACCCCGCAATTTGACTGGCAGCATAACGAAGACCGGCTTCGACTGTATCGCAGTATTCTGTAATAAAAACCCCGTATCTCTGCAGGTTCTCTTTGGCATGATAGCCAATACGCATTGTCAATACTGCGTCGCAGTCTTTTAGTGATTCAATAATCTGATCCCGTTTAGCATCTAAGCTGTCGGTATCACATTCTGCCATACCCTCGCAATACTGAGCCACTGCCCGGGTTTCTCTGAGTTGAAACTCTTGCCCGTCTCCCTGGTAGATAAAAAATTGGGTTGCATGACCAAAATGCTGATCGACCAACTTGCCATATTTTGAGGTTACAGCAATACGATACGTTTTTTTGATTTTTGGTCTGTTCACAATTGCATCATCTGGTAAGCGGTCACACATCCGGAACTCCTGCGAACGGTCTTCATGCAGCAAACCGATGGCATCGGCCCGGCATTGCTGGCAGTGCCGCATCTGGTGAATGTCAAGCTCGCAAACATCCCGCAGGGCATTTACCTCTTTTGTACTTGTTTGCGGCAGGTGCTGAAAGGCACTCCCCGGCGCGGGAATCAACGGCATGATATTGGTAACGAAAACCCCCAGCTCTTTCATCTTTTTGACTACCGCCGGTATATGACTGTCATTGAGACCTTTAATCATAACTATATTGATCTTAACCAGCACACCCTGCGCTACTAAATATTTTATACCGGCTAACTGATTTGCCAGCAATAGTTCTGCTGCTTTCAGGCCAGTGTAATTCTTTCCCTGGTAGGATACAAACTGATAGATCTGTGCACCAATAACCGGGTCTAACGTGTTAACCGTTACCGTAACATGACGAACACCTAAGTCTACCACCTCTGGGGCATATTCCGGCAGCAATAAGCCGTTAGTCGATAAGCAGAAGGTAATATCCGGGTTGACGGCTTGAATGTTTTCAATCGTCTGCCTGGACAATTGCCAGTCTGCCAGCGCATCACCCGGGCCGGCAATGCCAACTACACTAAGTTGCTCAATGTTTTCTTTAACCCAGACAAATTTATCTTTAGCAAGGTCAGGTGTCAATACCTCGCTTGTGACACCTGGCCGGCTCTCATTGACGCAGTCGTACTTCCGGTTGCAGTAATTACATTGGATATTGCACCTGGGAGCCACCGGCAAATGAATGCGGGCATATTTATGATGAGCATCTGCGGAGTAACATGGATGTTTACTGGTTTTTTCCAAAGTTTCCGTACTCAAAGTACCAGAACATACACACCCCATACTTTTCACCTCGCTTATTCATATAGGGCCTTCAGCATACAAGATTACTGGCTGTATACCAGCTAGATGCCGGCAGCCGCACTGCGCACCTCACCTGTTTCCAAGGCCAGCAAATGATCGGCCCATTTTGCCGCCCACTCGCGAAGTTCAGCGGTTTCCAATGGTGAGGGCACTTTTGATTCTACGGTTTCTACAACCCGTTGTGCCAGGCGACTGTATATTTTGGCCTGTTCTGAGTTAGGCGCAGCCTCTACCGTTGTTTTTCCCTGAAGCTCGGCCTGGGTCACCGTTACCGACCGGGGAATATACTCGACAACCTGAGTTTTAGTACGCTGCACAAAATCATCAACAATCTCCTTGGCATAAGGAAGATTGATTGAATTTGCAATCAGGCCACCCAGCAGCGCACCACCGGAGTTAGAGTATTTCTGAATTCCCTTGAAGAGGTTGTTGGCTGCATATATAGCCATAAAATCAGCCGAAGACACTGTAAATACATGTTCAGCAATGCCCTCACGAATGGGAACGGCGAAGCCACCACATACTACGTCACCTAAAACATCATAAATAACAACATCCAAATCCAGTTCATCATAGACTTTTAACTGTTTTAGCAACTGCACTGCCGTAATAATTCCCCGTCCGGCGCACCCCACCCCCGGGGCAGGTCCGCCTGCTTCCACGCAATACACACCATTAAACCCTTTATAAATTACGTCTTCTGCTTGCACCTTATTTTTTTCACGAAGTGTATCCAGTACTGTAGGAATATAGGTACCGCCGCGCAAGGTATTGGTCGAGTCTGCTTTCGGATCACAACCAAATTGCATCACCTTATAACCCAACTTCGATAACGAAGCGCTGATGTTGGATGTTGTGGTTGATTTACCAATTCCACCTTTGCCATAGATAGCAATCTGCTTAATTTTTTTACTCATGTGTACGCCTCCCAGAATTGTCAGAATGACCAAAAAAGGTCAGAACAACAATTCCGAAGAACTGTTATTCTGACCTTTGGTTGATTTACCAATCAGTCTAGCAAAATTAACTTGTAACTTATTATACTGAACACGTTGAAAAAACACAAGGCTATTTTATAAAATGTTTTACGATTATTTTCGCTTCCCTTATCTCTCTTGACGAACCGCGCAACCCCTGCTATAATTTTAATAAAATTCATACTG
>NZ_DATMXX010000267.1:0-3789 GCF_035561255.1 Sporomusa sp.
TTTGATGCTCCCGGCGGGCTGAAGGTGAAAGACAACGGGTCACCGCTTTCATAAGTACCCAGGAAGCCCAGATCTTGCTTTCTGAAATCCCCGAAATAAAGCCGGTCACGCGGCGTAATAACAGGGCTCCAGTTTACTTCCGGATGGTCTATTCCGATAGCGCCGGCGTAGCTGCCGCCCATGGGAGCAAGGTAATAGGAAATTCTACCGCCTTTTTTTGAAGGCAGTAACACCTGGTAAACCACACCATAGTTGCCATAGTTAAGTACCTCTGATTTGTCGGTGGCATCTATTCCCTTCAGGTAGGCATCCAAGCGGTTGTCAGCTAGGGTGATGCCTGCCGCTCCGTCGATTAACGGGTCGTAGTCCCTGACGGGGGTAATTCTCCTGTTTGCGCCTGCAAATGTCCCACGCAAATGCCACTCATCAGGCGGTAGTACTGTTGCTGTTCTGGAAAACTCGACACTGTTCTCAGTTACTGGCAGCATCATAACTGAAACAGTGACTGGTTGATCAACCTCAAAATCATAAATACCATGGATCAGCATATTCGGCACAATCGCCAGTTCATCCAGGCTGGCAGCAAGCGGCACTGCTCCCCCCGCGGGAATGCTTAAGCTATAAGTCTGCTTTTCGCTTAGGTAGGCCGCCTGAGTTTCTTTGCCAACCTTTATCCAGATGTTTCCCGGACCGCCCAAAGTAGCCTGGTTGACCGTCACATGGGCGGTTTGCTTGCCTTTATTCTCGACAAGGACAGCCACTTTTTTTACATCTCTGGATGCGTTTACATGATAAAAGAAGAGGCGCACGGTGCCTACTACCTTATCCTGGTATAGAATGCCGTCACCTACTACCATTTCCGGACTATCAGAGAGCAATAACGTACCTTCATGGGAGCTTGTATGTACCTCCCATTCAGGAAGACGGTCTAAATCCAGAGCCGGTGTTGATAACGCTGCCAGCGTTGAGTTATTTCCAAGAATGAATGATAGCATTATAACCAGAACAAGCCTTATAAGAGTTTTCATTTCAAAACCTCCACACTGCAACAAATATAAGAAATATGAACACTAACCCTGTACAAAAAGATAAATCCCCTATCGATACATCTCGCATCGTAGGGGAGAATTAACACCGTCACCCTATTAACATCAAATTCATTAGATTTTTATGATGCTTCTATATGTTAACTTCTGCTAAAATTTAAATTATCCTGCAGCAAATTGAATTTTTATGTCGAAATTAGGGTTATGTTTTTTGCAGTATGTATTTTAAATGGTTATTGGTTGATAGCGATGGAAGTCTTGGCTGGCTCAAATGACTGGATGATCTTTCGTACCTGCGGGTCCCAGAAATTGCGCTCGCTGTCAATTGTCAACAGAAAAGCGACCGATGTAAAACCATTGGCATTAAAGGCATAGCCTTTTATATAATATGGCATATTTATCCCGTACGTCGACAGCATTACCCTGGCACTCAGACCATAGGCCGGCCGGTCATTGATTTTTAGATAATCAGGGCGGCTAATCTCAAGAAAGGGTACACTGGCATTGAGCTGTTTAGAGCTTACCAGTTCCTTTTTCAATGAATTGGCAGTTGTGGTGATTGTTGTCTCTAGTTTTTCACGCGACACATCGGACAATTCCTGGGTAAAGTATGCCTTCTCGCCTGCAGACATAAGTTTATCATGCCGGTAGAACAAGAGGACTGCCGTACGGTAAGCTTTACCATCATTTGATGTAAGCTGGTATACTTGCAAATTCATTTTATTCAGTGGGGCCAGTGGATCGACCGGCGGCAAGGGCTGGGAGGGGGCTGGTTTTTTTGCTTTTGTTTTTTCGCTAGCTTCTTTTAAAACCGTGGAGAACACCTGCAGCAGGTCTGTTGTTTGCCAGCCTTCAGGCATGGAGAACAAACCAATTCTTTCAATTTGCCAGTTGACATTCTTTACTGCGTGGGCGTTAATATTGCCGGTAAACAGCAGCAGGCAGGTTAGGGGTATTGTGAGCAACCAGTTCTTGTTCATTCTTGATTCCTCCGGAGAGAATTTTCAAACCGGACAATAATGAAATGTGCCGGTTGCTCTTTATTATTCAAGGAAATAACAGTGATTTCCTGCCGGGGAGGAAATGTTTAACTCCCGGTTTAGTCAGTTATCGTAATAATTGTGTTTTTCCGGGCTTTGGCGGTATACAATGATTGATCGGCCTGGAGGAGAAATTCATCTAAAGCCTGGTTTGTTTTTAGTGGTACTATTCCCGCACTTATTGTTAGACGATAAGATGAGAAAGTAGTTTCAACAAGGTTACGGATTCTTTCCATAACTTCCCGGGCTTTTTCGACCGTAGTCCCGGAGAAAATAATGGCAAACTCGTCGCCTCCCCAGCGGGTAACTATATCTGTACTTCTTGCATTTCTTTTTAATAAGGTTGCGATCCCGGATAATAGCTGGTCTCCGGTTGTGTGTCCATAGGTATCGTTAATAGTCTTAAAGCCGTCAACGTCGATCATAGCTACACATAACTGCGTTTTTTGTGAGGCTACCTGGAAGAACTGCTTCTTCAGTATTAAACAAAAATAGCGTCTGTTCCATAAGCCTGTCAGAAAATCGGTATGGGAAATTATGCTTAATTTCCGGATTAAGCCACCAATAATCAAACCACTGGTGGAAATGATACCGGTAATTGCTGCCCACAACAAGCTGCCGTAATTTACGTGAAGAACTATATCCAAATAATAGCCTGTTAGACCGATTAACGCTCCCAGTGCAGAGAGTATTAACCATGCGTAATTATAAAACACTTACCCACCCCTACTAGCGTCAAGTGACTGGATTCTTGCAGTCCATTAACCAGCATTCGCTCACATATGTAATTAATATTAAGTTATAAATTAAATATTAATCTATAACTTAATATTAATCAATAATTTTATGTATACATTTTCATGACATTGATATAGTAAAAGTCAGGTGATGTGTGTTGTATGTTGATTACTATGCTATTGGTCAACGAATTAAGAAAATTCGCAAACAAAAACGCTTTACACAGGAGAGAGTAGCCGAAAGTCTGGAAGTTTCCACTGTCTATATCAGCCAGGTGGAAAATGGGAAGACAAAGCTCAGTCTGGAGATGCTAGTACGACTGGCAAGCCTGCTGGATATCGACCCAGGCTATTTTCTCACAGGTATCTCTTATCATTCACGGGATTATCTAAAGGCAGACATAGCCCACCTGCTCCAGGAATGTCCACCTGAAAAACTCCAGCTAATTATGGATGTGGTCAAGCTGATTTCTAAGTACAAAGTCATCTCGCAGTAAAAAGCACTCGTACTGTAACTGGGTTACAGTACGAGTGCTGCTGTGCTCAACGATACTGCAGACTGTGTCTTATAGGGAAGGCGGTTTCTTCTTGCGAGAAAGTCATGCTTTAGGACAAGGTTTTGTTGCTTGCGCGCGTGGAAGACCGGCGGGGGTTTTCCTGCTTAACTAAGGCAATCAGTAATGATGGCGTAAGCAACTGGCAGATTCTTGAATTGCTGCAGCTACTGCCCGCTAGACAATTTACTGGGTATATTATGCTGCATAGCATGATCATTCCACAAGCATACTAAGGCTACGATAATTATGGGGGCGGCAAATGGTGGAGGACAGGTTGTATCGAGGCTTTGTGGCTGGAGTTATTGGCGGGGTTGTGTCAAGTGCATTAAGCCATCTTTCATACTTGTTGGGATTCACTACGCTACGGTTATCAGATTGGGCTGCAATCCTTATCTTTGGTCATGTGCCG
>NZ_DATMXX010000268.1:0-10278 GCF_035561255.1 Sporomusa sp.
ATTCCATACCTGTATTGAGCGTGCAAACAAGGAATGACCGTGAGAAATAAATTGTTTAGATTAAAGTTTAGGCTGAGCAAATCTTATTTTATCCTGCGTATCCCACAAAAAAAAGCCGGTTGAAACGTAAGAGTTTCAGCACGGTCTTTTGGGTATTTCTAGTTTTAATCAACCAATAACTCCACTACTTCTCTAAATACGGAAACGTCTTTCATGCGCTCACAACGTGAAGATATGATAGTCTTGAAGTGAGGCGCAACCACTACAAAGCCACGTGTAATCATATTTCCCGAACTGCTTTTTCGATACGGCCACTGGAAAAATTTTAAGCTGTTAGGCGTAGATGCTGAGCTTAGTCCATCATTACCGAATGAAGACTAAACTCAGCATCTACGCCTGGTTATTTTGCAAAGAAACGGGGTTTTGAGTTTCGTTAGATCAATGATATCAGGCTCTCCAAGTCAGTAGGCAGCATGAGTTGATTCTGGATATAGTATTTAAATATTACTTTGCCATGAATTTTTTCGTTTTTCGTGACATGTAACTTGCTTTGCTTGATATTTTCTTACCTCTATTTTACCAAGTTTCTTTCATTCGAGCATGGGAAATCGCTAAGACTCCATCGGGTTAGCGGGTTAAGTTACTTTTCACACAGCCTTTTTTAGAACTACTCTTCTTTCTTTGCGATAATTAATTAGTTCTAGTCAACTGTGACATCACCACTCTAATCTGTTCTTCGCTCACATCCTGTGTAATAGTCACCCGGCCAATGTCTTGCATTAGCACCCAGTTGACCTTACTATCTACAACCTTTTTATCGCGGGCCAGATATCCGAGCAGCTCATTTATCCCGTAACCGGGCGCAGTCAATGGTAAGCCCATAGCAGCAAGTAATTGCTGCACTGCCGTGCTTGCCGCTGTACTGCATAAACCCAGACTGCTGCTAAGCAGCGCCGCACCATACATGCCAATAGCAACAGCCTCACCATGGTTATACTCGGAGTAGCCGCCTACCCCCTCTACCGCATGGGCAATAGTATGACCAAAATTCAGTATCATGCGCACCGAGGTTTCCCGTTCATCCTGAGCAACAACCGCCGCCTTGAGTTGACAACAGCGGCTGATTACCTCGGCCAAAACGCCCGGGTTCCGCTTTAGGATCATATCAGCATGCCGGGTAAGATAATCGAAAAAACCGGCATCAGCAATAACCCCGTATTTGATTACCTCCGCCAGACCTGCCTTTAATTCGCGTTCAGGCAATGTATCTAATACCAGCGGGTCAATCATCACCAACTGGGGCTGGTAAAAAGCGCCGATCAGATTTTTTCCCAGCGGGTGATTAACTGCGGTTTTACCGCCAACACTTGAGTCTACCTGGGCCAACAGGGTTGTCGGCACCTGAATAAATGGCACACCGCGCAGATAGGTAGCTGCAACAAACCCGGCCAAATCGCCGATTACACCGCCGCCTAAAGCGATAATCGGCGACCTGCGGTCCAGCCCGATGCTTATTGCTTTGGTAAAAACCTTATCAGCCGTAGCCAGCGACTTAGAGCCTTCACCTGGCTCAACCACCAGGATATGGGGTATAAAACCGGCTGTAGCCACACTGTCAGCTAAAATACCCGCGTATAGCGGACTAACATTAGCATCGGTTACGATAAGCGCTTTTTTACTAAAAGGCATCTCCTGCATCAACCGGCCAACCTGCTTCAGACCTGCGGCCTGAATATAAATGGTATAACTATGGTCTGCTAAGCTAACTCTTACTTCGCCCACGCAGATGCCTCCCTTCGCGCAAAAGCCCAATAATCTTTTCTGCCACATGATGAGGCGGCAGACAGGTAGTATCAATCGTATAATCAGCCTTCATATAAAGGTTAGCCCTGTCACTAAACAGCTTCGCCACCCGTTCGGCCCGGTCCTCACAGTCGAGTAATGGCCGGACACCACGCCGGGAGGTGCGTTCCAGGATTGTTTCCAGTGAGGCCGTTAAAGCAATAATTATTCCGGTGCTTTTTAGCCTGATCATATTTTCCTGTTTAAGCACAACCCCGCCGCCGGTGGCAATAACCGTATTATGATAGCGGGATACCCGGAAAATCACGTCCCGTTCAAGCTGCCGGAAGTGATTTTCACCATACAGTTGGAAAATCTCACTGATGGCAAGGCCTGTTTGTGTTTCAATTTTTTTATCAATATCAATAAAGGTACGGTTCAACCGGCCTGCCAACAAACGCCCTGTGCTTGTCTTGCCGGTCCCCATAAACCCTATTAAAACTATGTTCTTCATTATTCCTCCGGAAATGAGTTAGAAGCTGCTACTTAACAATACGCGGTGTCAGGAAGATCACGACCTCGGTTTCAGTCTTAGATTTACTAAGGTTTTTAAAAAGCGCACCCAGAATCGGCAAATCACTTAAATACGGCACAGCTTTTCTCACTTCGCTGTTTGTAGATCCAATCAATCCACCAATCACCATGGTCTCGCCGTCCTTTAGCCGCACTGTGGTCTCAGCCTGACGGGTAGTTATTTTATAAGCTTTCATTTCTGCTACTAATGTTGGACTGCTGACCTCAGTAAGAACCTCTACCGTAATCAACCCATCAGTGTTAATACGTGGAGTATATACCAGTTTGATGCCGGCGTCAACATATTCTGTCGTTGTTTTGGTTTCGCCATTCTCAATTTTTTCAACAAGCACAGGAATCCGATCCCCAATCAGGATCTGGGCCTGCTTGCCATTAATTGTCGTGACTTTAGGTTTAGCCAATACCTTGGCATTGCCATTGCTTACCAGGGCATTAATCTTGGCCTGGTAATAAAATTCATAGGGATATCCTTCTGGGTTGCGCCCAAACTGGATAACACCGGTATTATTCTTCCGGGTAACCTTGGCAGCTTCTGTAATATGAGTGCCTACTGGGTTTTTATCAGCATCATAAACTACCTCAGTTTCTGCAGCTTCATACTCGGCATACTGGGGTGTCGCTTCCCAGGACCACTCAATCCCCAAATCCTTGCTCTTATCTTTATTGACAGCTACCACTTCAGCTTCCAGAGATACCTGCTGATACGGTATATCAAGCTCATCCAGGAGTGCCTGGATTTTTGCCGACTCTACTGAGGTTCCATACAGAATAAGCGAATTTGTGGCATAATCAATTGTCAGCCGATCCAGCTCTGTTGATTTCTCACTGGATTTTGACCCTGTGGCAGAGGTACTGCTGCCACTACTCCCTTTGCTCTTTAACGAGCTTACGCTCTTGCTCCCAGAGCTTTCTTCTACTTTCCGTTCACCTTTTTTCTCACCAAATAAGATGGATAATATCGTATCTTTAACTGAATCAGGGTTAATAAATTTAAGCTTGAATATATGTACAGCACCAAAACCCCGGCCGATTTGATCGGCCACCCCAACGACAAGCACATCGTCGACCTCATGGTAGGTAAGCCCCTTGGTTTTACAGACCAGATTGAGGGCGTTGTCATAAGGAATATCCTTTAACTGAATAGTTATCGTACCACCCACTGAATCATCAACAACCATATTCATCTGCCCGATACCGGCCAGCGCGGTAAGCACGTCCCGGACTTCACCATCAACGATGTTCATATTAACAAGCGGTTTAGCAGCCAGGGCAGTGGCAGAAACAGTCAAAGCCAATAACAGGGCCACCAGTATTCGGGTTGCTATTGATCGCATCATATCACCTTCCCAGTGCTAAGGCCTGTCGCCCGCCAGGTCCTTGGACTATTACTGAATTTGCATCAACTTTAATCAATTGATAAGGTCCGATGTCTTGTCCGGGATAGTAGGACCTGCTTATATTATTATAATTTATAATGGCTATCTGCCTGTCACCACCTGAGACTACCCCCATAAGCTGCGGCAGGGCTGCCGGGATGACTGCAGGCCCCGGAGCAGAAACCTGCTTAGCTGATATTGGTTGATTTCCGGCCTGAGGGGCAACTATTGGCTTTTCCGGTTTGCCAAACCCCGGGGGTGGTGCAAAAGGATCCCGCATAGTTTGATGAGCAGTATAGCCGCCAGGCATGGCCGGCTGAGCTTCTGCCGGTTTGGGTTTGACCGCACCGGGGACAACGCTGGTTACTGGCTGTTGCTCCGGGGGAATAAGCAGGGTTATCACGGTTAATAAGATAGCTCCGATGCCTGCCATTACCAGATAGCGTTGCCTCACGGGCAAACCCTCGTACCATATATTTAGCTTCTCAATCATAGCAGACATAGCAGCTGCCCCCTATATGCCGTTCAGGCGCTGCCGGTAATGGCGAATGGCACTTAACAGATCGGCAAGGTTATCGTTGCCGAACTTCTCCAGCAAAACCTCTGTTAACACAATAGCAGCCATGGCCTCGCCCACAACAGCAGCGGCGGTCACCGCACAGACATCACTGCGCTCGGTATTGGCCTGGATAGGAGCCTTAGACGCAATATCCACCGAGGCTAACGGGGTCATTAGGGTGGGTATTGGCTTCATAACCGCCCGCAGCACGATGGGTTCACCATTACTCATGCCACCTTCAATTCCCCCGGCATTATTGGTTTGGCGGTAATAGCCGCGCGCAACATCATAATAGATCTCATCATGGGCTTTACTGCCAGGTAGGTTGGCATAGGCAAAGCCAACCCCAATCTCAACCCCTTTAATGGCTTGTATCGACATTAGTGCAGCCGCCAGCTTGGTATCAAGACGCCGGTCCCACTGGACATGGCTGCCAAGACCAGGCAACACACCTAAAGCCAGCACCTCAAAGATCCCGCCCAGGGAATCACCATCATTCTTGGCCGCCAGAATGGCTGCTTTCATTGCCGCT
Source organism: Sporomusa sp. (assembly GCF_035561255.1). Lineage (GTDB taxonomy): Bacteria > Bacillota > Negativicutes > Sporomusales > Sporomusaceae > Sporomusa. The sequence continues at coordinate 4,844 of NZ_DATMXX010000268.1, forward strand.
TCCGCGTTTGTGTCAAGACAACCCAGCTCTGATGCCAGCACACCGGCCTGTAACTCTTTGAACTCACGGTGAACAGCCGGGGCATTAACGCCCCCGATATTAGTAACATGAGCAATTATCTGAATACCGGCAGCAGCCAGCAATTGTTTCACCAAGGCGCCGACAGCAACCCTGGCCGCAGTCTCACGGGCACTGGCCCGCTCCAGAATGTCACGTACATCCTGACGGTCGTACTTAAGTACCCCGGTCAGATCAGCGTGTCCCGGCCGTGGCGCAGAAACCGTCTGACCGCAGGGTGGACCTGCAGGCGCCATCCGGTCTTGCCAGTTTGCCCAGTCGCGGTTATGAATGACCAGGGTCACCGGGCTTCCCAGCGTCTGTCCGAAGCGTACACCTGAGGTAATTTCGACCTTATCCTGTTCAATAAGCATGCGGCCGCCGCGGCCAAAGCCTTTTTGCCGGCGGGACAGATCACGGTTGATTAGCTCAATATCTATTGGAACCCCAGCCGGTAAGCCTTCGATTACGGTAGTCAGTGCAGGGCCGTGGGATTCGCCGGCGGTAATGAATCTAAGCATATAAATCTACCTCATTTCAGCTGCATCAGCTATTTCTTGTCAGTTTGCCCTGGTGGGGCCTGCTTATCACCGGCAGTGCCTGCCGGCACCCCGTAGCTGTAAACAATGAGCACAAGCTTGCTGTCTAATAACCCCTGACGGGAGTTCATGATTACATGAGTAAGGGAATTAAAGCGGGGAATATCTTCAAGTTTTTTTAATAAATCGGCAGTTTGAGCAAAAGAGCCTTTTATACTAATCTCAACCGGAATCTCACGATAACCGACCTTAGCTACCGGTGCTGCCGGTTTTATCTCAACAAGCTGCAGCCCACAAGCCTTAGTTGCTTGTTCAACCTGAGCCAATAACCCTCCGAGCTCGGGTTGATTGGGCAACATAGTCTCAGCCTGAAGCGACTTTTTTCCAAGTTCGGCAAGAAAGGCAGCCGGGTCAGGATGATTATAGGCAAACCCCTGAACAACGGCTAACTTCTGATTCTCGGCCTGCAGCCGGGCTGTAAGTTCAGCAATCTGTTCATTTTGCTCTTTAATAATCCAGGAATAGTACAGCAAGCAAGCAAGCAATAATCCCCCGGCAAATACCAGACTTTTATGCTTTGTTGATAATTTGGCCCAAGAGATATTCATTGCTACAACCCCTTGATCTTTACAGTCATTTCAAACTTGGTCACAACTAACTGGCTATCCTGCTCGGCTCTGATCAGGACAGGCTCGGTAAACAAGACATCCTGCTCCAGCAATTGCATAAAGTTAGCCAGATCAGGATAGGTGAGTGCGTTACCTTTTAGCTTAAAAGTGTTTTTTTCACCAGTCCCCAGCTCCTCCAACCAGATCTGAGGCGGCACAATGACCGCCAATCTGGCAACAAGCGCATACCAGGGCTTGCGCTCTGTCGTCAGTTTAGTTAACAGGGTGGTTTTGGCATTAATTACCTGTTGTTGCGAACTGGTTGACACCATCTTATCCTGGGTTGGCCGCAATAATTGCAGTTGCTGCTGCGCAGTTGCAATATCGCCCTCCAGCTTAGCAATTATATAGGCATTATACCCGGCAAATACGAAAAAGAACATAACTGCCAACAACGCGGCAGCAGCAAACAGCCGGTTTATTGGCCAGCGCTCCTGACGCTCGTCCGGTGGCAGCAGGTTGATCTTAATACTGGTATTAATAACCCTCACCCCCACGCAAAGCCAGGCCAATCGCCACGGTCAGCTGGGGGGCGATATTATGCAGCCATTCGGCATCAAACGATTTCGTAATACCAATTTCGCCCAGTGGGTTATGAAGCTTGACCTCAATACCACCCAACTGAGCAGCAATATTACCGGCCAGATTATCCAACTGGGCTCCGCCTCCGGTCAAAATAACCCCGTCAATGACAGCCTCACGGTTCTGGGCTTGATAATAGTCAGCTGTCCGGCGGATCTCCCGGCTCAGTTCCTCAACAATCAGCGTCAGCTGTCTGTGAACAGAAGATACCTCCGGAGCATTACCGCTTGCGGCCTGCAACAGGCCCTGCTGGCGTTGTTTAAGCAGCTCGGCCTCACTATAATCCAACTCCAGCGAGTTCTTAATAACATCGGTATAACGGGCTCCCCCCAGTGGGATCAGCCGGGCCACCACCGGACAGTTCTCCTGGAAAATGGTGAGCTGGCACAGCTTTTGGCCAATATCAACAACCATTGAATTAGCCGCACAGGTAAACGTCCGCGATATTGCCAGTGGCTCAATATCAATGGCCATAGGCTTAAGCCCCACCTCTTTACAGATAGCAGTCACAGCATCGATCATCGACTGTGGTGCGGCCACAAGCAGAACCCTAAGCTCATGTGTCTGCTTCCCGGCACCAACAACAGCGAAATCAAAATAGTAATTCTCGGCATCTGCCGGGATATATTTATCCAGATCCCACCTGATAGCTTGCCGCAGCTCCTCATCAGTCATTACCGGAAAGATAAGCTCACGGATAAATACCGCATGGCCGCTCACGGAGATAACGGCATGCTTACCGGTCACCCCGGCAGTTGCCATCAACCGCTGCAAGGTTTCAGCCATTACCTGTTTATCCAGAATAATACCGTCCCGTACCAGGTCTTCCGGCAGGGCAGCCAAACCGGCGGCAGTAAGTGTGGGCAGATTGTTGTGCCAGCCGATTTCCGCAATTTTCACCACCCCGGAGCCGATATCAATCCCAATCGTGCTGGCCGGACTATATGTAAGCCATTGCTTTATACTGGCAGTCAGCTGAATAAATCTAGCCTTCATCATGGTGCGGGCGTTGGCAGACGATCTGAATCGCATGCGATATTGCAGTAATAATGTCAATATTGAATTGCTGTTCAAGGCCTTTAATCCGGGTATACGTCTCTCCCTGATCTGTGACTACATAACGCGGCGGCAAAAAGTTCAGCGCCAGGGCAACAATATCATAGCGGCACTTCTCACAATTGCAGGCTTTCGGATGGCGGGCCATCACTTCTTCAAGGCGCTGCCACACCAGATCCTCCATAAAATTTCTTACTTGCATCGATACAGCCTCCCCACTAATGATAATTCCAGGAGTTAATTGTAATGCTTGATACAGGTGATCCAGCCTCTGATATAATCGTCACTTTAAGTACAACCTTACGCACAGACCTATGCACAGTACCGATTGCTTCAATCGTAACTGGTGAACCGTCGGTAATCTTAAGTGAATAGCTGCCACTGCCCTCATAATAGGGATTGCTGGGTTTCCAGCCAGGATTGTAGTGTAGTTCGACAAGAGCCCGTTTTGCTCCTGCCTCTGCCAGATATAAAGCAGCTATGCCGTCACGATAGTTTGTTGCCATACTAAGCTCAATTGAACCTAGCATAATTAAACCACACCCCAACAAGCCCAGCAATAGCATCGCTGTTAACGCGAATAAGACGCTCGACCCGGACTGGTTGGCTACCCGTGTTTGTAGGTGAAACATCGGGGCACCCTCTTGTTACGAGTTTTGAGCCACAACTAAAGACTGCAGGGTATATTGGAACCCTGTCATTTTATCCTGAACGGTTATCACAATTCTCACCTGTTTTATTTCATACAAGGCTTGTCCGTTTTTATCCTGCAGGGAAACATCCTGAACAGCAAACCGTTGCTGATTACCCGGGTTAGCGATAACAACAACCTGGCCTGGTGCTTTGTTATAACCATCACCGGCAAAAGGCTGGGGCGTACCGTTACCACTAGCCAGGCACAATGCCTGCGTGTCAGGACTGACGCTGAATTTAAGGCTGCTGCCATCACCGTCCACAACCAGTAAACTACCGCCATGATCCGCAACAGTAACAGTTTTCGCATACCGTACACTATGGCCTAGCCGTTCCATTGCCAGGCGGGCTGTTTGCTGAATTTCGGCCTGAGAACGACCGGTCTGCCAGGCTTGGATCGAGGTTGACAACAGTGGCACAATAGCGGACAGCAAGATAAGAAAGATTGTTAAGCCGGCGACAAGCTCGACCAGCGTCAAGCCTTGCTGGCCAGTCCAATAGCGTTTCATAACCCCTCCGTCATTTCAGAAACTGAGGTAACTCCCGCAAGGTATACGAGACCAGGGTGACCTGTTCACCGCCTGTTCGCTCGACACAAACAGTTAATTTAATAACACGCTGTTTGACAGGGTACTCGGGGTCAAGGGGACTAATTTCCGCCTTTGCGGTTTGATAAAATTCAGTACCGGGGATGACGACAGGACCAGTTTGATAAGGAAACGTAATTTTTCCCCAAAACAGGTCATCATGACTTTTAAGCATTTCCATCTGTTCCTGGGCCATTACAGTGGCGGCAGTATAGTGATCAGCAGCAGCAATAGTCTGGAGCGACTGGGGAAACATACCGGCAATTGCAACAAGGGCGGTGCTGACGATAAAGATCGCCACAACTGCCTCCATCAGCAAATAGCCTTGCTCACCCTTCCATTCCGTCCGCAACGCAACCGCCTCCCTAAGCACTCGCTTCATTCGGAGCCACCAGTATTACTGACCCGCACGCGCCCAGTGATTGATGCCACAATGACATATCGATACTTGCCTGTCCGTTTACTGCGGAATTCAATGGTCTGGGACCCAGATGACGGCGACCCGGTTATCGCATAGCGGATTAATTGCGGATCACCGGTCATCTCAACACTGGCCGGCAGATAAACGATCTTGAAGGATCTTTTCCCGTCATGGAGATTGTATTGTGGTGTACTGCCATTGAAAAAATAGATTGTATATATTGTCTGCACGCCGTTAGTATTAATAGCCATCTGCTGGATCGCCCGGATATCGGCGGCAAGATTATTAGCAAAAACATTCAGTTCCTGGGTGGCAACAGTGTTGGCAATCTGCGGTAATGCCATACTGGCAACAATCCCCACAATTGCAATGGTAATTAAGAGTTCTACCAGCGTAAAGCCCTGTTGCATGATCCACCTCGAAACAGCAATGCATGTTACTCTACAATAGAATTAAATACCATGCGATGATTTCATTGCCGTACAACATACTAATAAATGCGGCAATAGCAATAAACGGACCAAAAGGGATAAAGTCTTTGCGGCCTTTTATTTTAAAGGCGAGTAATAGTAAACTGCCAATGCCGCCGATAACGAAGGATAGAAATAAGGTTAGCAATGTTAGTTTTAGCCCCAACCATAAACCTAGTGCTGCGGCGAATTTGATGTCACCGCCGCCCATGCCACCTTTTGTACTTATGGCTATGAGGAGGAAAATTGATCCACCCATTAAACAAGAAACTATCATATCCGCAATACTAATATTGCTAAATAAGTGATTTATCGAAAATCCCACACCCGCAAACCAAATTAATACTTTATCTAAAATAAGT
>NZ_DATMXX010000269.1:0-13078 GCF_035561255.1 Sporomusa sp.
AAAATGGAGTTTTCTCATGATGCTAAAGGTAGAGCTTTCGCTAATAAAGGGCTGATAAAAGCTACTGAATTTGGGGGAATTTTAATTTTTATCCTGCTTTCTAGTTATTTCTGTTGTATTTGAGAAAGTTTGGAACGAATATTGCGTAATGTTCTGCTAAGGTTAATATTTGAACAACTAGTATTAAGAAAGCCGGCCTGTTGTTGAAATATTTCTAAATAGCAGAAAGCAATGATGCTTCAGCGTGTTGTATTAAGACAACGCTGGGGCTTTTTTTGTAGGAAAAAAGGGGGGATGCAGGCTAGGCGTTTTATCAAATAAATGACTATTACCAAAACATCAAAGGAGTGAGCTGCGTGTCAATAACCCAGGTTGGAATAATTGCTTTATGGATCCTTGCATTCTTAATTCCTATCCAACTGATCATTGGGGCGCTCGTTGCCCGTAAAAGCAGTCAGAGCGCCAGCCACTATTTTATCAGCGGTAAACAACTGCCGCTATTGCTGGTGTTTTTCGCAGACTTTGCCACTGTTATGGGTGTTGGCAATTTTATTGGTTATGCCGGCAAGGGTTATGAGATTGGGTTGAATCAGTTTTGGATGCTGGCCGGTGAACAGGGCAGCAAGCTGATATTTGCCATATTTCTTGCCGGGATGATCGGGCGTTATGCCTATACTACGATTAATGAGTTTCTGGAAAAGGAATTGTTCCATGATAAGTGGCTGCGGGCCATTGGCGGCATTATGATGACTTTACCGATGATTTGTTGGACTGGAGCTCAGGCCATTGGTATCGGCACCCTCTTATCGGTGGTTATGGGCATTGATCCGGTCTCAGGTATTTGGGTGGCTTCACTTACCGCTATCTTATATACCGTAATGGGCGGGATGTGGGCAATTGTCTGGACCGACTTGTTGCAGGGTTTAATTCGGATTGTTGTCGGCGCAATATTCTTTGTAGTCGTGTATATGAGTGTTGATGGCATTGGCGGAATAAAAACAGCTGTCACCGCAATTAAACCGGAGTTGTGGTCGATGCAGACAATTGGGTTTGGGGCGGCTCTGTCGTTGTTTCTGACCCCTCTTTGCGGCCAGTTTACCTTTCAGGCCTGGTGGCAACGCTGTTTTTCAGCGAAGGACGCCAAAACTGCCCAGCGGGGCTTCTTCTGGACGGCTATTTTTGCGGTATTTATGTGTTCTGCGAGTATTTTCGTCGGTATGGCCGCTTATACTATGAACCCTAACCTGCCCAGGCCCGACATGGCCTTTAGCTGGTTGCTCAATACCTGGTTGGACCCCGTTATGGCGGCATTGTTAATTGTCACGATTATTGGTGCGGACATGACCGTATCGGCAGGCCTGCTAAACTCCGGTGTAACGCTACTGTTGATGGATGTAATCAAGCCGTTTTTCAAACCGGCAGCCACCGACGCCGAATTGATCAAAATGGGTAGATGGCTTACTTTTATTCTGGGTGTCGGAGCAGTTGGCGTAGCCTTTTCTTTTCCCTCAGTTCTTTCAGCTGCTTTGTTTGGCCTGGCAGTTACCGGTGGGGGATTGTTTATGCCGCTGGTACTGGGCCTTTTATTACGAGACAAAAACGGTGGTACCTATATCACCCAAACTGCAGCCAAAGCCTCGCTTGTCTTGGGCGGGGGGACTGCTGCTGTATTCCAATATGTGCCTCAATTAGCGAAAATATTTGGCGGTGGGATTATTCCGGGCATCTTACTATCGGCAGTGATTACTATGGGACTTAGTTATTATGAGCATGCAAGCGGCAAGGCCAGGATTACCGGGTAATCACAATACCCAATAATCGTTTAATTTGAAATATTGGCATGGATATTGCATTGAATCTTAGATCAGGATGTTCGCTTACGGGCACAGAGCATCTATTTATATTTGTAGGAGGCCTGGCTGTGGGAAACATAATGGTGGCCAAGAGACTGGACCAGATTGCTTTCGCAGGAATTCGCAAGGTCTTTGAAAAGGCCAATCAATTAGAGGCGCAAGGGAAAAAGGTTATTCACTTTGAAATCGGCCGGCCGGATTTTGACACCCCGGCCCACATCAAAGAGGCAGCGAAGCAGGCGCTGGATAAAGGGTTTGTCCACTATGCGCCGAACGGCGGGATACCAGTATTGCGTGAAGCCCTGGCTGGCAGGCTTGCAGCCGATAAAGAGCTGACCTACAACCCTGATACCGAGATCATTATGACGGCAGGGGGACAAGAAGCCTTGTATCTGAGCTTTTTGAGCATTCTTAACGAGGGTGATGAGGTAATTTTGCCTGACCCTTGTTTTGGTCCTTTTCCTCTGGCCGTGCGTCTGGCCGGCGGTGTTCCGGTTAAAATTGGACTGCAGCCGCAGCAAAACTATTGTTACGATTGGGATGCTGTTACAAGGGCCGTGTCTCCCAGAACTAAAGCAATTGTTGTAAATTCCCCTCATAACCCTACCGGGGGTGTTTGGTCGGAAGAGCAGCTAAAAGCAGTGGCTGCTTTTGCCTGTAAGCATGATCTGTGGCTGATCTGCGATGACGCTTATGATCATTTGGTCTACGGGGGATGCCGGTTGTCACCGGCCGGTTTTCCGGAAATGCGGGAACGCACGATATTGTGCGGCTCACTGTCAAAAACCTATGCAATGACCGGCTGGCGTATCGGCTACATTGCCGCGGTAGAACCGGTCATTAACGCAGCCATCCGGTTGCAGCAGAACATTATGCTGTCGTTGTGTACCTTTGCCCAGCATGGAGCGGCAGCCGGGCTTGCCGGTTCGCAGGACTGCATCCGGGTCATGGCGGCAGAGTTTGCCCGCCGCCGTCAATTAGTGCTGGAAATGGTTAGCCAAACCCCCGGCATTGAGCTGGCTGGAATTCCTAAAGGTGCGTTTTATGTCTTTCCCCGCATTACCCTGCCCAACATGACGTCAGCTCAGGTAGCTGACTATTTACTGGACAATGCAGGTGTGGCGGTAGTTGACGGCCTGGCATTCGGCGAAAACGGCAACGGCCACTTCCGCCTTTCCTACGCCGTGTCTTTTGAAGATTGCCGGGAAGGTCTGGAGCGCATCGCCACGGCGATGACAGTACTTGTCCAAAAACAATAGTAAATGTGAGGGGGGGAGGCTATGGCGGTCGTAATAAGCGCTATGCCAAAATGGCGGTTTGCTGCGTCCCAGGTTGCTCTGCCTGAGGACTGGGATATCCGGTTTATCAATCCGCAGACAGATGAAGAACTGATTTTGGCCTGCCAGGGGGCGGATTACCTGCTGGTGCCGGCCAGCGCGCCTGAGATTAATGCCAATGTCCTGCGGAGTATTGCTCATATTAAATTAATTCAAAGCGTGGGGGCCGGGTTTGACCGTATTGATACGGCAACGGCAGCGGCTTTGAAGATTCCGGTGGCTAATGTGCCGGGGCAAAATGCCAGATCGGTGGCTGAATTTACTATCGGTTTGATGATTGCATTGCAGCGGCAATTAGTTTTGGCTGACCGGGAGATAAAAGCCGGCAGGTACAAGGAGATACGAAAAAATCTATTCCAGCAGGGTCTGGGTGAAATTGAAGGCAGCAGAATCGGGCTAATCGGGCTAGGTTCGATTGGTCAGCATGTGGCGAGAATCCTAACTGCGCTGGGAGCTAACGTCTTCTACTATGATGGTTGGCGGCAACCACCGGCAACAGAAGTGCAATTGCAGGTAAGCTATCAACCCTTGGCGGCTCTGTTGGCTGGGAGTGATATTGTTAGCCTGCATGTGCCGCTCAATGAATCTACGCGTGGCCTGCTTGGGCAACAAGAGCTGGCGTTGATGCCTCCCGGCAGTTTGCTCATTAATACGGCACGCGGCGAGGTGGTCGATCAGGCAGCCCTGGCGCATATATTAGAAACCGGCCGCATCGGCGGCGCGGCAATTGATGTCTTTTCACCTGAGCCGCCGGGAGCGGAAAACCCGTTGCTGAATCTTTCCCCGGCAGCCAGAGACCGGCTGGTGGTGACCCCGCATATTGCGGGGGTTACCATTGGATCGATGCGCCGGATGCTGCAGGCGAGTCTGGCAAACATAACGAGGGCCATCAGCGGCCAGCCACCGGCCAATATAGTAAATATGTGATTTGAAAGATCTTAGCCAGGAGAAGTTGGCTAGTCTGGTGCATAGTGAAGCAGGAATCCGACCTTATTCGACTTATTGAAAGTATCCTCAATTTTGGTATGTGGGAGTTGTTGCTCCAGCAAGATATACCGGAACGATACTATGCGAGAGCGGAAAGGATTGGATATGTTGAAGACAGTATTGATCACATCAAAAGAATTTGGCAGTCAAATCGATATACAGCATAGAAAAAGCCTGGAAGAGTATTTTGCCGAAAACGGCTGGCAGATTGTGTGGAATTCAACAGGCGCGGCCATGAGCGCCGGAGATATCATCCAGTTGAATGCCAGGCACCTGCTTGACGCAATTTTGGTGTACTCCAGTTCGGATGAAATTAACCGGGAGGTTTTCAAACATTGCCGGAATTTGAAAGTAGTGTCGCGGCACGGGGTAGGTATTGAAAATATTGACGTCACTGCGGCACAGCAGGCTGGGGTGCCGGTTAAAACAACGGCGACAATGCCAGGTTATGAGACGGTGGCAGATTTAACATTTGCATTGCTGTTGTCTTTAGCGAGAAAGGTGCCGCAGATTGACTCCAGACTGAGAAGAAACGGGTGGTATCGCCCGATCAGCAGTGATGTTTGGGGGAAAACCCTGGGAATATTCGGGCTGGGGCGTATCGGTAAGGCAGTTGCCAAACGGGCGCAAGGCTTTGATATGAAAATTCTGGTTACTACGCGGCATCCGGATGAAGCTTTTGTTGCAGCCCAGGGCATTACCCTGTGCACCAGGGAGGAACTGCTGGCCAAAGCAGATTTTGTCAGCTTGCACTGCGCCTTAAACGCAGAAACAAAACATATGCTTGGTGCCCCGGAGTTTGCCTTGATGAAGCCCAGCGCTTATTTAATTAACACAGCCCGGGCCGGTTTGGTAAACCAAGGCGAGCTTCTTGCCGCGCTGAAAAGCAGAAAAATTGCCGGGGCGGCGTTTGATGTATTTGAAAAAGAACCGGCGGTAAATGACCCCATCATCGCGGAAGATCTGGATAATGTTGTAGCTACTGCCCATGTCGGTTCCTATACTGTGGATTCTCTCCGCCGGATGGATTTTTTAGTGGCGGAAAATATTGTGGAAGCAGTATGAGGGCTGTAAACAACTGGTAACAATGATAAATCGGTATGGTAGAGGCGCGGGACGCAAGAGTACTCTCAGGGAGCTGGCAGTGATGAACCGGGAGGAAAGGGCGGATCGCCGAAGTGCTTAGGGGCGGCCATTCCCCGGCACTGGGGTCGTATCCAATAGGTACGGCACTGTCATCTTCGGATGGTGAGCTATCGCACTAGGGTAGATTCCTCTTCACTATGCCGGTAGCCTCGTCATACACGGTGGCTGCCTTTTTTTCGTCACACTGTATGAAATCTCGACTAACTTAGGATGTGAAACGTATGAACTGGGACAATATGCCGTTATTGGTCATTCTCGTTTTGGCTGTTATCGGCAACAATCATTCCGTGTCCCTGGCCGTTTCGGCGCTTTTGATAATAAAATTAATGGGGTTGACGGCCTGGTTTCCTCATATAGAAAACCATGGGCTCAATATTGGAATCACCATTCTGACAATGGCGGTGCTGACACCGTTGGCCCAGGGCCGGATATCTGTCGTTGAAATGATGGTGGCCTTCAAAACGCAGTCCGGGCTGATCGCCATTATTGTCGGCATATTCGTATCCTGGGTCGCAACGCAGGGCATGTATTTCCTGAAGGCAGCGCCGGAGGCTACGACGGCCTTAATTGTCGGTACAATCGGCGGTGTATGCTTTTTTAATGGTCTGGCGATTGGGCCGCTTATTGCCGGCGGCATGGTAGCTATGATAATTAACTTATTAAACCTATTTAAGCAGTAATTTGGGTCAGGCTGCAGGAGGGAAAATAGATGGATATTCACAATCACGCCATATTGGGGGCGTTACCACTGGTAAAAAATGTTACGATTTATTTTGAGGGAACCAGGTTGTTGGCGCGGGCAGGTCAAACGGTCGCTTCGGCCTTAATGGCAAACGATATCTATGCTTTTGGTCACAGCCGGAACCTGTCACAAGCCCGGGGATTCTACTGCGGTAATGGACGTTGCCAGAGCTGTCTTGTGACCGTGGACGGGGTAGAACATGTTAAAAGCTGCAGTACCTTGGTCCGGGAGGGCATGGTGATCACGAAATGTGCCGGTGACCTGGATGTCAGGAGAGATTTGCATGCAAACTGATGTACTAATAATTGGTGGCGGTCTGGCTGGTCTTGCCGCAGCCTATGAAGTGGCAACAAATGGACATTCAGCAATTATTGTCGACGAGAGCTGGAGCCTTGGCGGTCAGCTCAGACAACAAAGTCAGGTTATTGTTGATATGCCGGCACCCTATACGGGACTGAGAGGCTTTCAATTAAGCCAGGTGCTGGCGGAAAGCCTGCAAAACCTGCCTGTACAAATTTTATTGCAACATGACATGATTGGGCTCTATGCCGATGGCAGTGTAGGGATTGCCTGCGGCGGACAGCTGCAACGGATAACCCCCGGGAGCCTTATTGTCGCAACCGGTGCCGCAGAATCGGCCCTGCCGTTTCCCGGCTGGACTCTGCCGGGTGTTATGACAATTGGGGCAGCCCAGATGCTCATGAACCGGGAACGAATCTATCCCGGGAAAAAAGCTGTGGTGCTGGGCTCCAGTGATATGGCGCTGGAGATCAGCCGCCAAATGGTTGAGCTTGGGATTAGCGTTGCCGCAATCGTTGAGCCATCGCAGCAGCTTGCTGCGACAGATAAAACCATTATCGAGGCCTGCCGGGCGAATGAAATACCGGTTTTGTTGGAGGCGCAGGCAATCGCTGCAACAGGCAGTGGCCGGGTGGAAGAAATTACCTTGGTTTCCGGACCAGACCGGCTAACGTTCAAGTATGAAGTAGATCTGGTATGTCTGGACGGCGGCAGGCATCCGGTGCTGGAGACGCTTTCTGTTTTGAACTGTCAACTGGCATACCGGCAGGAATTGGGCGGCTGGCTGCCATGCTACTCTGCCAGGCTGGAGTCTTCGGTCAGCGGTCTCTTTGTTGCCGGACAGGCGGCAGGCATTACCTCCCAGGCCGCAGTATACCGGACTGGCGTCATTGCCGGTCTCAGTGCTGTCGACTATCTTGAACAGAAAACAAGCGCAACAAGAGCAACTGCCCGGCAAATGCTCTGGGATGAGCTAAAACAATTGGAAACAGCTAAATATCCGGCTCGCTGGCAGGCCCGGCTGGATCACATGGGCGGCTGAGTCGGCAGGTTTGGATAAGGAGGGCTATAAGAATGGATAAGCTAACAATTGTTTGCCGCTGCGAGGAATTAACGGTGGAAGATGTGGAGAATGCTGTGGTCCAGGGCGCGGAGACCTTTGATGATGTAAAAAGATTGACCAGGGCCGGCATGGGCCTTTGTCAGGGTAAAACCTGCCGGACGGTTATCTCGGAACTAATTGCGTTGTATCGGGGGACGTCTGTGGCGGACATTCCTGTTCCCCGGATGAGGATGCCGCTGCGGCCGGTAACGGTGGGAGTTTTAGCGGCGCATCATTTCGGCGGTTCGACGACAAGGTCGCTGCTGGCAGAATCAACGCTTACCCCTAACCCGGATGAAGGGCAGGAGAAATAAATTGATCATTGAATATGATACGATTATTGTCGGCGGCGGGGTCATTGGGAGCGGGATTGCCTATCACCTCTCCGAAGTCCAACCAAACGGGATTTTAGTCTTGGATAAAGACTTTCCGTTAAATGGAACATCAGGTTCTACTCAGGGGTGGGTATGGATACAGAGCAAGGTCCCTTCCTGGTATGGGGAACTGTCCATGTTTAGCGCCGATCTTTATGAGTACCTGCCCCGCCGGATTGGGGACATTGAATATAAGCGAACCGGCGGTATCGGTCCTTTCTTTACCGAAGAAGAGCGGGAACTGGCTAAAAGGCTGGCCGAGACTCAGGCCGGGGTTGGCATCCACATTGATATTCTCAGCCGGGAGGAAACACTGGCGCGTGAACCGTCGTTATCCCCTGATATTGTGGGTTCGACGTACTGCAGCATCGACGGTAATGTGAATCCTATGCGCCTTGTTGAGCAGTATATGCGGGCTGCCAAAAAGAATGGTGTGACCTATGAATACTCCAACCCGGTCGTTGCTATTGAGAAAAAACAGGGGTCATACATTGTGACAGCCAAGCGGGGGACATATAGCTGTAAAAAACTGATCTTAAGCGCCGGTGTATGGACCCAGGCGGTGGGAAAAATGCTGGGAATCGACATTCCTGTTTTCCCGGTGCGGGGACAGATTATTGTCACTGAGCCGGTGGCACCCCTGTTTAAACACACGTTGTCCTCCATGCGCCAGGCAAGCAATGGTGAAGTTCTGATTGGCTACACCAAAGAATATGCCGGCTTTGACCGGAGCACTACTTTGGACGTTATGGAGGAAACTGCTAATTTCGGGGTCAAGGTTGTGCCGGTGTTAGCTAAAGCCAAGATTGTGCGCAGCTTTGCCGGCTTGCGGGTCATGCCGCAGGACGAAATTCCTATCATTGGTCACATTCCTGGTTTTGATAATCTATATATTGCCGTGATGCACAGCGGCATTACCTTATCACCCCTGGCCGGGGCCATTATAACAGAACTGATTACTGAGGGCGAATCGTCAATACCCATTGACTGCTTAAGTATCACTCGTTTTGCCTAAGAGGAGGAAAAGAAATGAATATACTTGTATGCATCAAACAAACCTTCGATTCGGAAGCCAGGATTACACTTGACGGCAATGGTCAAATCGATAGCAGTGGGGTTCATCTTGTTGTCAATCCCTATGATGAATATGCTATTGAAGAGGCAGTGCGGCTTAAAGAACAGTTTGGCGGCGAGGTTGTCGTCCTTACCCTGGGTGGTACCCGGGCACAGGAGGCACTCCGGACAGCCCTGGCTATGGGCGCCGATAAGGGGGTGTTGATTAGTGCGCCGGAGCTTGCGGCTGCAGACGAGTGGGTTGCCGCTGAAGTTCTGGCAAAAGCCGCGGGCATGCTGCCTTATGATCTGATTCTGGGTGGGCGGGTGGCTATCGACGACGGCTCGGCTCAGGTAGCAGTGCGGTTGGCGGAAAAATTGAATCTTCCTTCTGCTACCAGTGTGGTAAAGCTGGTCGTCAGCGATAAAACAGCAACTGCTGTCAGAGAGATTGACGGTGGCATAGAAACACTGGAGCTCCCTTTGCCGGCAGTAGTAACTGCTCAAAAAGGTCTCAACGAGCCGCGTTATCCATCAGCCATGAGTATTATGAAGGCCAAAAAGAAAGAGATCAAGCTATTAACTTTGGCTGATTTGGCACTTAATGGCGCCGAACTGGCGCCACAGATGAAAGTCGAAAAGTTCTTGATTGCCGAGCCCCGGCAAACTGGTCGCAAGCTGGCCGGGAATATACCACAGGCAGTCGGCGAGTTAATCAATATTTTGCAAACCGAGGTTAAGGCTTGGTGAGAGGAGCGGTAAAGATGGCCAAAGGAATCGTGATTTTTATAGAACAAAGTCAGGGCAATATAAGGAAAGTATCGTTGGAACTCCTGAGTCAGGCCAGAGTGATTGCCAACCAGGCCGGTGAAGGGGTGACAGCCGTCATTTTGGGCTATAAAATCGAAAACCTCGCTGCCGAGGCAGCTGCTTACGGTGCCGATAAGGTTATTGTGGCAGATGCCCCGCAGCTTGATCAATATACGACCGGGTCTTATACCAGTGTCCTAAACCGGATTATCCGGCAGGAGGAACCGCAAGCCGTTTTACTTGGCAACACGGCTACCGGACGGGACCTGGCACCGCGTTTGGCTCAGCGATTGGGTGTGGGCCAGGCTTCCGACTGCACCGGGATGGAATATGCTGCCGACACCTTTTTGCGGTTGACCCGTCCGGTTTATGCGGGCAAAGCGTTTGCCTGTGTGTCCACCGCTGTGCGGCCAATTGTTGCCACCATTCGCCCGAACACATTTGAGCTGGCTGCGCGTCAGCCGCAGCGCCAGGCGGAGGTGGTGCAGCAGCCGGTGGAAATAGCTGCTGCCGATCTTAAGGTGATTATCCGGGAAGTTGCGCTGGCTGCCACCAAGCGTCCGGAGCTGACTGAGGCCAATATTATTGTTGCCGGCGGACGGGGTGTCAAGGGACCGGAGCACTTTGCCATGCTGGGTGAACTGGCTGATACGGTGGGCGGCGCGGTGGCTGCCTCCAGGGTAGCGGTGGATGCCGGCTGGGTGGAACATGAATACCAGATAGGGCAGACCGGTAAAACCGTTTCTCCAACACTCTACATTGCGTGTGGTATTTCCGGGGCCATTCAGCATCTTGCCGGCATGGGATCAGCCAGATGTGTTGTGGCCATTAATAAAGACCCGGAAGCCAACATCTTTAAAGTGGCAGATTACGGTATTGTCGGAGATGTCTTTGAAGTCGTGCCGCTGTTAACCCAGGAACTAAAGAAGGTGGTTTGTCCACAATAACAGCTGGGTAAACAACGGCAACATCAGTTAACTACAGCTTGCCAGGGCAAGCATAAAGTGAGGAACATTATGGCTGGGCGGCAAATTTATTGGAATATCGAAGGGCATAATCTGCTTTACCTGTTATTTGCAATTGCGATTGGTTTTTTCATTTATGGTGTCTACCGGCGACTTCGGCTTTGGCGGCTGGGCCGCCCTGAAAACCGGTGGTGCCACCTCCGGGACGGGATTCAGGACAGCATTGTCTATGGTTTCGGGCATAAGCGGCTGCTGCAAGAGTCCTATCCCGGCTACATGCATCTGCTAATCTTTTGGGGTTTTGCATTTTTAGTGCTGGCGACGATGATTGTCGCCATTCATGCCGACCTCGGGTTTCCCATATATCAGGGTTTTCTGTACCTGTTTGTTAAATTTACCGCCAACCTTTTCGGGCTGTTGGCGGTAGCCGGGATTATGCTGGCAGCCTGGCGCCGTTATGTACTAAAACCCCGGGGATTGGATAATCAGACCGAAGATGCCATTACCCTGTCCCTGATTTTGTCCATTCTGGTGACCGGGTTTCTTCTGCAGGCAGTCCGCATGGCGGCTGTCCCTGATCCCTGGGCCGGCTGGGCCTTTGCCGGTAAGTGGCTGGCAGTACTTTTTGCCGGTCTGGACGGTCCGGCCCTTGTGAAAATTCACCAGTTGCTCTGGTGGTTCCACGCGGTACTTGTGATGGTATTTTTCGGCTACTTCCCTTACTCCAAGCTTTTTCACATCTTGCTGGTACCGCTTAATCACCTGTTGCGCAAAAGGGGTAATACCGGCGTACTTGAACCTATCGACTTTGAAGATGAAAGTCTGGAGTCGTACGGTAAGGGGCAACTATCTGAATTCTCCTGGAAAACGCTGTTTGATACTGACGTATGTGTGCGCTGTGGGCGGTGTCAGGATCATTGCCCTGCTTTTGTCAGCGGGAAGCAGCTAACCCCCAAAGGAATGATCCAGGCGTTTAAAGGCCACATGGAAGCAGCCGGCAGGGCAAAGACACAAATCACGGCCGCTGGGAGCGAAACCGCTGCTGCCAGTGAGTTCTCACCAGCAGCGGGGACAACTCTTATCGGCGGGGTGATTGCCGAGGAGGATCTCTGGTCCTGCACCACCTGCCGCTCCTGTGAACAGCAGTGCCCGGGTTTTATTGAACATGTCGATAAAATTATTGAAATGCGGCGTAATATAGTGCTGATGGAAAATCCGTTCCCGGCTGAAGCCAGGCAGGCTTTTCGCAATATGGAGAATAACGGCAATCCCTGGGGGATCGGTTCAAGCTCCCGGGCTGATTTTCTTAAGAGTCTGGGAGTACCCACCTATGAAGACAATCCGGCTGCTGATATTTTGTACTGGCCGGGCTGTTCCGGCGCCTTCGACGCCCGCAGCCGGAAAGTATCCCAGGCGCTGGTGCGCCTGTTACAGGCTGCCAGGGTTAACTTTGCCATTCTGGGCAATGCGGAGAAATGCTGTGGTGATTCAGCCCGCCGTTTAGGCAACGAATATCTCTACTCTACGCTGGCAATGGAGAACATTGAGGTGATGAAGGCATATGGTGTAAAGAAGATTCTTACTCAATGCCCGCATTGTTTCCAGGTTTTAAAGAAAGAGTATCCGCAACTGGACGGGAACTTTGTGGTGGTTCACCACACTGAATTTTTGCTTGAACTGGTCAAAGCGGGCGCACTGCCGTTGAATAGCTTAGCCGGGAAAACGGTAACGTACCATGATTCCTGCTATTTGGGCCGGTATAACCAAATCTACACTCAGCCGCGGGAATTGTTGGCAGCTGTGGGGCTAAGCCTCAGGGAGCTGCCGCGCTCCCTGGAAAAGGGCTTCTGCTGTGGTGCCGGCGGCGGCCGGATGTGGCTGGAGGAGCGGTCGGGAGAAGCCATTAATATGATTCGCGCCCAAGAGGCGGCTGCAGTTAACACCGATATGATTGCCTCCGCCTGCCCGTTCTGTCTGACCATGCTGGGAGACGGGATTGCCGCGCTGGCTGGTGAAGAGACCGGCACGACGCTGGATATTGCCGAGATACTGGAGCAGGCACTGGCTGCAAAATTATCGGTTTGACCTTCGTTAGGAAAGGGGCAGTGGCTTGTTGCTGCCGCTGAACGCAATAATGTTCATTTGATTGCGGGGAAGATGCAATCCGGCTATTAGACTGTGATTTTCAGCAGATAGGATTATAGAGGGATTTAAACAAGATCGATAGCCTTTTACTGGCCAGAACCTGTAAAGAAACCCTAGAAGCTTAATGTTTCTAGGGTTTTCTTTATTCTAATAGCGTAGTTTTATTTTAGCGTGCCTGATTCGATTTTAAGCAAATATTGAAATGCATTATGTCCAGGCGCAATGCCTGGCTTCTCAAACCTCTAGTAGGGACAATTCATAAAC
>NZ_DATMXX010000270.1:0-10818 GCF_035561255.1 Sporomusa sp.
AGAGAACACGAAGTGTTCTCTTATTTCTTAACCGCAGCCATTACTTCAGCCGCAAAATCGTTGGCCTTTTTCTCGATACCCTCACCTAAATGATATCTGGTAAAGCGGCGAACCGAGATGTTTTCGCCAATTTTGGCCACACTTGCAGTAATTAACTGAGTTATAGTTTTGTCTGAATCCTTGATGAAAGGTTGTTCTAATAAACAGGCTTCTTTATAGAATTTCTCCAAACGGCCTTCAATCATTTTCTCAACAATATGGGCCGGTTTACCTTCGTTAAGAGCCTGAGCACGAAGTATCTCTCTTTCATGATTCAGTATTTCTTCAGGTACTTCTTGCCGAGTAACATAAGTAGGATTTGCAGCCGCTATTTGCATAGCTATATCCCGCACCAATGCTTTAAAACCATCAGTTTTCGCTACAAAGTCAGTCTCACAGTTAACTTCGAGTAAAACGCCAATACGTCCTGCCCCATGTATATAAGCTTCTACAAGCCCTTCAGAAGCAACCCGGCTAGCTTTTTTTGCAGCAGCTGCCAATCCTTTTTCACGCAAAAAATCAACAGCCTTTTCCATATCCCCGTTAGTTTCGCTCAACGCTTTTTTACAATCCATCATACCAGCGCCAGTACGTTCCCGTAATTCTTTAACCATTTCAGCTGTTATCATTTAAAATCCTCCTAACGATTATTAAAGGTAAGAGGGCAAAAGCCCCTTACCTTTAATCTGCAGATAATAGTTTACTCAGCCATCTGTTCGCCTTGGCGACCTTCTAAGATGGCATCAGCAACTTTTGCGGTAAGTAGCTTGACAGCGCGGATAGCGTCGTCATTACCGGGAATAACATAATCAATTTCATCAGGATCACAATTAGTATCAACAATACCTACGATAGGAATTCCCAAATTGCGAGCTTCAGCCACCGCAATCCGTTCTTTTCTTGGGTCAATAATAAAGAGAGCACCGGGAAGTTTGTGCATATTCTTTATGCCGCCAAGAAATTTCTGCAATCGTTCCATCTCATGACGCAACGTAATTACTTCTTTCTTAGGCAACACTTCAAACATACCTTTTGCTTCCATATCTTCAAGTTCACGCAATCTGTTAATGCGCTTTTGAATAGTCTGGAAATTAGTCAGCATACCACCAAGCCATCTCTCATTAACATAAAACATGTCACATCTGATAGCTTCCTCTTTTACAGCTTCTTGAGCTTGTTTCTTAGTGCCTACAAACAACATGGTTTGTCCCTGAGAAGACAAATCGCGTACAAAATTATACGCTTCCTCTACCTTCTTAACTGTTTTCTGTAGATCAATAATGTAAATACCATTACGCTCCGTAAATATGTACGGGGCCATTTTGGGGTTCCACCTTCTGGTTTGATGTCCGAAATGAACACCGGCTTCCAAAAGCTGCTTCATGGAAATAACCGACATAAAATTACACCTCCTGTTAATTTACCGCCGCAATCCGCATTTTTTGCTTTCACCAATTTGGCACAGTAGCAAAATTAGATTACGTGAGTGATAACACCAAAAATTAGTATAGCACAAGTAGCTGCCGATAACAAGTGACATGTCTTAAAAAAACTTTTTTGCCTATTTTGCCAATTAAATCTATTTTTTATGCAACTGTAAAAGAAGCATTATCTCGCCTTTCCCCATTCCAGTAGACTTAGCAATTTCAGTCACATTATAGCCCTGATCCGCCATTGCAATAGTAAGCCGGTGCTTTTCGAGGTTCACCGGGTCATTAGTCACTGTCTTTTTATCAGTTGTATCCGCTGTATTAAAAGGCTTGACCATTTCAAATTGACCAAATGCTAGCGGTGTATCACTAATACCGGCAGCCGGTACAATAACCTGATTATTTTCGGTCATAAAAACCTGATTATTTTCTAATTTGATTAATTGTTCAATGATTTTATTGGCATCTTCAATCTGTTGGCTAAGCACTTCAATCTTTGCCTCAGCTTCATCTAATAACAATTCAAGCTGTGTTGCCTCATCCTCCAACCGCTTAACTACTAAATCTGCAGTTTGTTCGAGTTTCTGAGTAAACTCATTTGTTGGAGCAGATATGTCTAAGGCAAAGCTCTTAATAATCATCTCTTTCTTATATACCAGGAAAAAAGCTAAAAGTAGCATGGCAAGCATTGAAACAATAACGCCAGTAAGCAAAAATAGCACCTCGCAGTTACGTTTTTATATCAATAATATGGCCAAGGATAGGGTCCTCACCAATAACATTGTTCTCTGCATTCTCTTGTTCCTCTGTTTCTACTTGATTCAAAGCAGTGCCCTTACGAGAATAGCTATTGGAAGATTGGTTATCTTTTGTCTCATCACGTTTCACTTTACTGTTCTGACTTTTTAGTATGTCTTGAACCTGATGTTGCTTTACTTCTGCCGTTTTTTGCATCTCTTCGGCAAACTGCTGCTGTTGTAATGCACCTTGTTGAACTATATTACTTTGATGCTTCTGAACTTCTGTTGCTCTCGGAATAAGCACCTGCATATCAATTGATCTAATACTCATTACAATCGCCACCCAATCATAAATTTAATTGAT
Organism: Sporomusa sp.; assembly: GCF_035561255.1. GTDB lineage: Bacteria > Bacillota > Negativicutes > Sporomusales > Sporomusaceae > Sporomusa. The sequence continues at coordinate 2,574 of NZ_DATMXX010000270.1, forward strand.
TGGTAGATTTATCGTTATTTATAAGAACCTGTTTTAATTTCGCCGTCTTCAGCAAAAAAAGCGGCATATTTAATTGGATCTCTGACTGGCTTTACTAATGTTCCTATGACTAGTTTTACACCTGGATAGACAGTATCAGAAACTTTTATGCGTCCGTAACGCATTTCTTCGAACACTAGTTCGATTTCCGCAACTCGATTACGCATAGCTTCAATCTGTCCAATTAAATGAAATTGAGCTTTAGTGAGCTTGAGCAGCATTTCGCGCTTCTCCGGCGGCAAAGAATTCAGGTTTATAGATTTTAGTATGCTTAGTGCCTTTTGGGTTTGTTCAAGATTAAATTCGATTTTTCTGACTTCTTTTCGCAATTCTTGATACTCTTCACGCATTTGAGGGTTTACACCGACCTCAATATCGGTATTAGTCGCTGAGGCAGTACCGATAGTTTTTGCTCTGATTTCCTCACCTGCCGAAATCTGCCCACCTACAATCAGCCCGCGGCGTTCTTCGACAATTACCCGTTTGACAGCACTTACCCGGCTATGTAATACAACATCGCTAATAATAACGTCTTTTCCTGCGTATACTTTAGCATTCTCAATATATTTTGCAATCACATTCTCGGCTGCTTTTATATGCCCCCGGTGCATCCCCTGGACTCCCATCCGGACAATGACATTTTTCCCTTCTACAATACCACCACTGACATTGCCCGCGATATCTACATTGCCTTCAGCCTTAACAGTAAAGCCGGTTTGAACCGACCCTTGAATCATTACATTGCCAACAAATTCAATATTACCTGTAGATAAATCAACATCACCCTTAACCTCAATAACAGGTACTACATTTACTTTGTTATTAAGAACAACAAGCTGACCTGATTGTCCCGCATGTACCTTCAGCCCATCTACTGCATACACGTTTTTTCCTATCGGTAATAGGATATCTCTTCCTGGTTTAGCTGGAACTTCATTCCCCAGGATATCCATACCAGCAGTGCCTGATGTAGGGGGTATTTTTTCAGCCAATAATTCATCTTTTAGAACCGTAGTAAACATATTAAGATTTTTAAAATCCACCCGGCCATCGTCAAGCTCAGCAGGTCGCCCTTTATTCTCTAGGTCAATATGATAGGTAATATAGGCATTAACACCATCGATAGGCCGCAACCCCTTGGCACACACCACTGTACTGCCTGGACGAGCAATTGCTGATTCAATGGCCTCAGCATCAATACCATAAACTATTCCCGTTGGCTTAATCTTATTCATAATATCGTCAATGAGTACTGGACGACATCCTTTGGGCAGATTTACTTGTAGAGCAGCCTCCATTCTATCACGAGCTACCAGAATCTGTATGTCAGGTTCTACTTCAACTGGTTTATCGGCAACCTTCACAGGCGTTCCTAAAGCCTCTTTCACAACACGTATAAGCAATGCATTGTCTAATTTGCTAATCCCGCGTTCCACCAAATTCTCAATAATCTGCGGAACTTTTACCGACTGTCCTGCACCTTGCGGGGAATAGACAGATAAATGAACACCTTGGTCATCTTCCGAAATACTAAAATATCCGTCAAGTGAACTAATGCTGTCTTCTGCCAGCTCTAAAAAGCGTTCATCTGAACCCATATATACCCCCCCATATCAATATACTACAAAAGACTTGACTTTAATCTTGATAGAGCGCCACGCAACCGGAAGATAGCTTTAGTATGAAGTTGCGAAATCCGCGCTTCAGATAATTTTAGTATTAGGCTTATTTCTTTTAAAGTTAGTCCATCATAATAATAGAGACTAACTACTAAACGCTCTTTCTCCGGCAGTTTATCTATACTTCTAGCCAGCAAAAACCTTACTTCTTCTTCTTCAAGATGTTGCGAAGGATTTGGTGTGTGTTGTGACGCCGTCTCTGTTCTTGCAAACTCCTCTAATGGAATGAGGGTGCTTGTATTCAGATGATTGATAAGCGTGTAAAGTTCACTAATCGAAATCTTCATTGCACTAGCAATTTCTTCGTCGTTTGCTGAGCGGCTGAGCACATGCTCTAATTTAGCCACAGTTTGTTCATATTGCCTGGCCTTTTGCCGTATTGTCGCAGGAATCCAGTCTTGGGCTCTAAGAGAATCTAGAATAGCTCCCCTAACGCGTACTACTGCATAAGTCTCGAATTTAACCCCGCGGTCAGGATCAAAACGTTCAATCGATTCCATAAGCCCAAAAAATCCGTTACTAATTAAATCATCCTTATCCACATGCTGAGGAAGACTAACTGCAATCCGCCCCGCCACCAGCTTAACTAAAGGCAGATAGTTTTCAATAAGCTTTTCCCTGATCTCCGGGTTTCGGTTAGTATGATAGTCCCGCCAAAGCTTGAGTGTGTTGGCAGCCTTCTGTTCAGCGTCATTACCTGGCATTAGCGCTTACCTCTCCATCCTACTTTTGCGTTAGTGTTATGTTTTCAAAATGTTCAGGATTCAGGGGTTTAAATTCAGAAGCTAGTGGCTCATCAAGGCTTACTACATCAATATTGTTACCTTTAGGCACTGTTTCGTTGATTTTACCCCGGAAATAACGCTCAGCAAATTGAGCCGATGTATATCCTAAAACCGCAAAAAGGACTACAGATACTAATGTCCGGTATAAAATAACAACTGGCGTAACACTACTCATGGCACCGACTAATATAGTTAAAATACCAGCAATAAGCGCCAAATATAAGCCAATCCGTACCTTTAGTGACATAGTCCCTTCCCCCAAAATTATAATTGTTTTTCACCTTTGTCAATTGTTTTAACCCTAAAAACTCCAGTATCAAGCTTCAATTCGACAGTACGTCCATAGTTGCCACCAGTATCTTCGGCAATTACTCTAATCTCCAACTTTTTAAGTACTGAACGTACCGCTTCGGCATTACGCTCACCTACCCTCATAATATCAGTAGTATTCGTAAATGTAAACATCTGTGAGCCACCGGCAATTTTGGCTGTAATCCGTGATTTGAGCGCGCCCATTTTAATAATTTCATTAAGCATTACAGGCAACGCAGTGTCAGCAAACTTCGCCAGGTTATCAGCAGAACGGGCTTGTGTACTGTCAGGCAACATAATGTGAGCCAAACCACCAACTTTTGCAGCTGGATCAAATAAAGCAATCCCCACACATGACCCTAATCCATAACTGATTAAGCTGTCGGGATTACGCCCAACCTTGTAATCAGCCATACCAACTTTTATTAGTTCAGCCATTATTCCTTCACCCCAATTGCCGTCAAGATTGTACTTAAGGAACCAGGGTCAGGAATAAGGAAAAAGTGGCCTTTAACGCCGTCATTATCAGTAGTAAATTCGGTCTCTATTACTAGTGCGTGGTCACCCATTTGTCCTAACTGAATCAAAATAACGCTTAAGATGGCACCAGCCATATCAATGGCCAATGCTGGAATCGATGGTAATAATGTTAACTTGGTAAAATAGGATAAAGCATTCAAATACGCGCCTGCCAATATATTACCGATTTCCATTAAAGCCGATTCATCCATGGAGTTAAGAAGCTGAGTTTCGCCTTGATTGCGACCCATTAACATATCAACCAGATAAAAAGCACTATCGCGGGGAAGGAGAAATAGAATACTGCCAGGCGCCGGGCCAAAGACTCTAAGATAGACACCGGCAACCATTGCATCAGGGCCACCCACCACCTCTGGTACTTCACCTAGAGGCAAAATTGATACCTCAGGTACAGTCATATCAATTTTTTGATTAATGAGTTGGGATAAGGCTGTTGCTGCATTGCCGGCTCCAACATTGCCAATCTCCCGCAGTGCATCTAATTGCAATGGTGAAAGTTTCAATATATCTTCTGACAAATCTCTCCACCCCTTTAAACATCAGTAACTAAATATTAGCCAGCTTTGACTTCCTGGCCTATCCCAATAATTGCCTCAGCATTAAGCAATATTAATAGCCGGTTTTCCATTTTACCCACGCCGCTTAAGTAATCAGCAGCAATACCTCCTACCACTGCTTGTGGCGCTTCAATACCCATTTGATCAATTGTCGTTACTTCTGATACTGCATCGACAATCATACCAATAATTATATCCTCGACTTTTACGATAATAATGCGCGTATCATCGGTGTATTCCTGAGGAGGTAAATTTAGCCTTTTCTTTAAATCGATAACCGGCAGTACACTGCCGCGTAGATTCATTACACCTTTAATATAATCGGGTGAATGAGGTACCCGGGTAATATCCGTCATTCGTTTAATTTCCTGGACTTGCAGGATACTGACGCCATACTCTTCGCGTCCCAGTTTAAATACAACCAATTGAACTTCATTGCCGGAAAACGTTACTTCAGACATATTTTTCTCCCTCCTGCTTATTGCTTTAAAGCACCAACATCCAGGATAAGCGCTACTTGACCATTACCTAAAATTGTAGCGCCAGCGATAACTTTAATGCCAGCCAGCAATTTCCCCATAGATTTGATTACTATCTCTTGTTGCCCAATGAGTGTATCAACAATAATCCCAGCACGATGCTCTCCCATATGGACAATTACTACAAATAATTCATCCTGATTATGAGCACAGGTATCAGGGGAATGAAGGACATTCGCCAATCGTACTATAGGAATAATTTGCCCTCTAAGCAGGATAACCTCTTGATTTTGAATAGTTTTTATATTTTCTGGCGTGATATTAATCGTACTGTCAATAGAACCGAGTGGAATAGCATAAATTTCATCACAAACTTTGACTAGCAAAGCCTGAATTATTGCCAGTGTCAACGGCAGGCGAATTTTGAACTTACTGCCTTCATTAATTTTTGTCTCAACATCTACCATGCCGCCTAATGATTCGATCTTAGTTTTAACGGCATCCATCCCTACACCACGGCCTGAAACATCAGTAACGGTGTCTGCAGTGGAGAAGCCAGGTAAAAATACTAGCCGGATTGCTTCTGTCTGTTCCATTTTATCTGCTTCAGCTTGAGTGATAAGGCCTTTTTCCAGTGCTTTTTGTTTTATAATATCAGCATTAATGCCTTTACCATCATCTTCAACCATAATAATGACGTTATTACCTTCATGACGGGCAATCAGACGAATTTCTCCGACAGGGTTTTTACCTTTAGCCTGTCGCTCAGACGGTTGCTCAATACCATGATCAATAGAATTCCTTAACAGATGTACTAATGGATCGCCGATTTCATCAATAACCGTACGATCTAGCTCGGTTTCTTCACCTTGAATTATGAGGTTAACTTCTTTATTCAGTTCACGCGACAAATCACGAACCATCCGAGGAAAACGATTAAACACTTGACCAACCGGGACCATCCGGACTTTCATAACTACTGCTTGCAAGTCGGTAGTTACCCTGTCCATTTGTTCAATAGTCTCGACAAGTTCAGCAAGCCGGTGCGTTAAACCTATTTGCTCAAGCCTGGTTTTATTAATAACTAACTCACCAACAAGATTAAGCAAACTATCCAGCTTATCAATATCCACCCTTACGGATTGACCACTTTTAAGCTTTTTATCAGCTAAATGGAGATTAGACTCATTTGCCGATACTTTTTCAGCTTTATCTCTAACAGATTTTGGGCTACTGTTGTCAATTAGCACGCTTGCCGCTTGTGAGCTGACGTTTTGTGATACCTTTTCTACATTGGCCAAATTTACCGATGAAGCAACTATAACGTTCTCAACCTCAGAAATACTTGTGACCGCATTTTCAATTCTATCAGAATCAACTCCAGTCACAATGACAACCTGAAAACTATAATCGAAGTTTTCTTTCTCCAGGTCATCAACAGCAGGTATACTTTTAATGACTTCACCGAGTTCCTCTAAAGCATTCATAACCATATAGGCTCTGGCAGATTTAAGCAGGCATCCTTCCCTCAGGTTTACATGAACTTCATAACACTCCATACCTTGCTTTTTTGCTGCCTTAACAACATTACTTTCTGTATCATCCAGTTTTATCGGCTCTGTTAAAGATACTTCCTGCTCTGATAAATCTATTACAGGTTGAACTGTCTGGCTTTTAGGTGCTACAGAAAAATCGCCTCTGGCTATAGCTGTTAGTTTGGAAATAAGAGGCTTAATTTCAATCGGATTATCTGAATTTGAAGCAACATTCTCCACCAACTGTTCTAATGTATCTACGCATTTGAATAAGGTGTCAGTAATATCATCATTTGCCGGTACAGTTCCTTTACGCAGTAAATCAAGAACATTTTCCATCTCGTGGGTAAGTTCAGCAATTGTAGTGAATCCCATAGTCGCAGACATGCCTTTTATGGTATGAGCGCTTCTGAATATTTCATCAAGCACCGCCAAACTTCCTGGATCGTTTTCAAGATCAAGCAGACAATTATTAAGTGTCTGCAGGTGCTCGCGCGACTCTTCTAAAAACATCCCCATATATTGACTAATGTCCATCTATTACACCCCCGTATTTCATTTATGTTAATTACTTGATTAGAGCTTTAAGTATTTCAGCGGTTACACCAGTGATAGGCGTTATTTTATCAACCACGCCCATTTCAATCGCAGATTTCGGCATTCCAAACACCACTGCCGTTGATTGGTCTTCAGCAATGGTCTGACCATTATGACGCTTAATTGCCTGGATTCCTTTAGCACCGTCATGCCCCATGCCGGTCAGAATAACACCAACTGCCTTACTGCCAAAAATACGGGCAACTGATTCCATCATAGGATCTACTGCCGGCCTATGCCCACCAAGCGGAGGATTCTGGTTGAGTTTAACAACAGCCTTCCCCCCTTCCCGCTCTACTACCATATGGTAATCGCCTGGTGCAATCAGCACAAGGCCCGGACGCAAAACATCATTTTGCTCAGCTTCCTTAACAGTAACGGAAGACAATGAGTTTAAGCGTTCGGCCAGCGATTTTGTAAAACCTGGCGGCATATGCTGAACAATAACAACCGCGCAGGGAATATTGCCTGGGAGTTTAGTGATGATTTCCTGTAGAGCACGTGGTCCGCCTGTAGAAGTACCAATAGCTACAATGCGTTCATCTGCCACCAAGCCTGTGGTCGCGGCCATTTTAAATGGTGAATTTAGAAGATTAACCGGCTGGATTTTTGTGAGTTGAGCAACATTGGCTTTCACAGCTGCCCTACATTTACTCAATATCTCGGCTCGAATTCCTGATATATTTGAAATTGGTCCGGCGGTTTTTGCGACAAACTCAACAGCGCCTAATTCCAGGGCCCGCAGGGTAGCTTCAGCACCTGCCTGGGTTAAACTGCTAATCATAACTACCGGTGTCGGACACTCTTTCATAACAACTTCCAGGGCTGTAATACCATCCATAACTGGCATCTCGACATCCATGGTAATTAAGTCAGGTTTAAGCCGCTTTACTTTATCGATCGCGTCTTTACCATTGCGAGCAGTATCAAGAACGGTAAAATCGGTTTCACTTGCAAACAAATCACTTAGTAGCTTGCGCATAAATACCGAGTCATCAACAACCAGTACCTTTATCAAAAACTCACCACCAATACCTAAAAGTCACTCCAAGCCTTTACGGCGTTGCTCAAGCTGCTTCTTAAAAATAAATTTGATAATATTGCCACGGTCTCTTTCGTTAATCTCAAGAAATTTAATCCCAATCCAGAATAATGCCCGGTCAGGTTGGGGCTGCTGTATTCTCATAACTTTGCTTCTAAGTGAAATCGGCCCAACACCAGGGTAATCCACATTCACCATTAATTCAGTATCAAGAGGCCAAAGATGGGTAGTAGCTATTTGTAAACCACCGCCACTAATATCTTTGGTTACAGCAGTAATTCTTGTATCTTCGATTTCCTTTCCATCAATAAACTCTGTAATTTGTACTGGTAAAGCCGCGTCTACCCTAACAAAAGCTCTTTGCTGGATTTTTTTGATGTTGTAAGGAGCAGCAATAATCCACACAGGCAGAGGCTGCATTTGTTTGGCAATTAGTGAGCTGGTAAACTCAAAAGCCGCAAAATTTGCCACAACCCGCCCAAAAAACACTTCCCCACGTTGCAGCATAACAGGTAGACTTTTAGTCATCGGCATCGCAATAACTATATTATCCGCATTAATATCCTCTATTCGGCTGCGATATTGCTCGACAAGCCCACTACTGCTAGGTACAAAAACCTCAATACGCTGATTAATTTTAAAAATTTCTTCCGATTTAATACTAATTAGAACCCCCTCCT
>NZ_DATMXX010000271.1:0-4866 GCF_035561255.1 Sporomusa sp.
ACACAATGTGAGGGTGGTAAAATGATAGATTTATTTATAGGCAAACGATAGATACAGACATTCAAAAAACTGCCTAAGCTAGCACCCAAAATAATAATTATCAATACAAAAAACATCTATTGCTCCTTTTTGTTCTTTTGCTGAAACTATTAGATCATCCTAAAATCCAGAATAAACCACCAAAGCAGAATTACTACTTTGGTGGTTTAAACTTATCAACTGCCGGCGGGAGGAGTAGTAGCAGGAGTTTCAGAAGTTCCATCTGAATAGTAGGTTTTACCCTTAAAAACTGCGGATGCAACACCCTCTTTACCCGTAATAGGATAAGTATATGAAGTAGTATTATCTGGTGTCTTAGGCTCTGCAGCCAGTAAATTCTCAGTCACCAGCGCTCCGAGCGTCGTTGGATAGGAACCATGATTGGCATAATATACAGCCAATGCGCCGCCAATAGTTCTAAGATCAGCTTGGATTTTGGCTACTTTTGCGGAATCAGTAGACGTGGCTAACTTGGGAACTGCAATTGCTGCTAATATCCCAATAATTGCAATTACTACCATTAATTCAACAAGAGTAAAGCCCTTTTGATTTTTCAAAGATTTTCTTAAACTCATAATCATTTACATTCACCTCCTTTCACTATTATGGAGCAACATTAGTTATGACATCAAAAAGTGGTATTACTACAGAAATTACAATAAAGCCGATTACCACCCCTAATATCCCGACAATCAAAGGTTCCATAATGCTACTTAGGCGGCTGACAGTATCATCAACTTCGCTTTCATAAAAATCAGCCACTTTCTCCAGCATCTTATCAAGAGCTCCGCTTTCCTCACCGATAGCTACCATATGAATAACCATTGGGGTAAATATTTTGCTTGACCCCAGTGTTGAGGCCAAACCGACACCTTCCTGTACACTCATCTGAGCTTTAGTTAATGCATCAGTCATGCTTAAATTACCAATGGTTTTTTTTACAACATCCAGTGCAGTTATAATGGGGACACCACCACGAACTAGCGTACTCAATGTCCGGCTAAATCGTGCAATGGCAATTTTACGAAGTAAAGGCCCGGCAATTGGTAACGTTAAGATTACTCGATCAATTTTTCTTCTGCTACTCTCCTTGTTATAAGCAACTTTTAGAATAACCAACAAGCAAATTAGCTCAAGTAAAATCAACCACCAGTAATTCTTAAAAAAACCACTCATTGACAACAACATTCTGGTTGGCAGTGGCAGTTCGACTTTCATTCCAGCAAATAAACTCAAAAAAGTAGGCATAACAAAAGCAAGAATAAAAATCACACACAACACAGCCATCGTAATAACAACTGCTGGATACGTCATGGCTGACTTGACCTTCTCATTCAGTTTATGCTCTTTCTCAAAATGAGTTGCCAGCCGGTTTAAGACATCATCAAGCACCCCGCCTACTTCTCCGGCCTCTACCATATTTACCATGATGGTGGGAAACACCCGGGGGTGTTCGGCCAGGGCACGGGAAAAGGTCTCACCTTCTTTGACCTTCTTATAGACACTCTGCAATGCCGTCTTGATGCGCTTATTAGCAGTCTGCTCAATCAGGACACTCAGACAGGCTACAAGGGACAAACCGGCATCCACCATGGTGGCAAACTGGCGGCAGACCATGGCGAGATCCTTGGTCTTGACAGTCTGAAGACTATCGGCAATGGCCCCCAGGGTGCCACCTGGCCGGCCTTGTTCTTTGATCTGCAGCACGAAATAGCCTTTTTCCCGGCAATGAAGGACTACCGCGGTCTCGCTGTCAGCCAGAATACTGCCGGTATGTAATTGGCCGGTGCGGTCTTTCGCTTTATATTCATAGGTTTTGGCCACTTAGTCATCTCCTTGCATTAGCCGTTGGCCAAACGGATAAAGTTCTCCGGGTTCATCGAACGCTCCAGGGCATCTTCATAACTGATAATGCCGCGGCGGAAGAGGTCCCGCAGGGAGAAATCCATGGCCTGCATGCCAAACCGGGCTCCGGTCTGGATGACTGAGGCGATTTGATGAGTCTTGCCCTCACGGATCAGGTTCCGCACAGCCGGGGTAACCATCAAAACCTCATGGGCCACAATTCGCCCGCTGCCGTCAAGGCGGGGCAAGAGCTGCTGAGACACAATACCCTGCAGTGTCAGCGATAACTGAATCCGGATTTGCTGTTGCTGGTGAGGTGGAAAGACGTCAATAATCCGGTCGATTGTCTGGGCAGCATCACAGGTGTGCAGGGTGGCAAATACCAGATGTCCTGTTTCAGCTGCGGTAACCGCAATGCCGATTGTCTCAACATCGCGCATCTCCCCTACCAGGATGACATCAGGGTCTTCCCGCAAGGCTGCCCGCAGTGCATTCGCGAAAGATTTGCTGTCAGCATGGATCTCGCGTTGATTAACAATACATTTTTTATGTTTATGCAGGTATTCTATCGGATCTTCCAGTGTCAGCACATGGCAGGCCCGTTCATTGTTAACCAGGTCAATCATTGCGGCCAGCGTAGTGGACTTACCGCTGCCGGTCGGTCCGGTGACAAGTACCAGCCCCCGCGGCATACGGGCCAGGGTTTTCAATATATCAGGATGGCCCAGCTCATCCAGGGTGGCAATCCGCTCGTTCACCACCCTGATAGCAATGGCAGCAGAACCACGCTGCCGGAAGGCGTTTACCCGGAATCGGCTCACGCCGGGGATGGCGAAGGAAAAATCAATCTCCCCGGTCTGCCAGAATTTATCCTGCTGTTCCGGTGAGGTGATGGCCTCAAGCATGGCCCGGGTATCCTGAACAGTTAAGGGTGCGGCTGCAGTCCTGACCAGACTGCCATTAAGCCGCAATACAGGCGGTACACCGACTGTAATATGTATATCTGAAGCTCGTTTTTCGACTGCTGCGCGTAGTAGTACATCCATCATCCCGGTATCCCCCATTATCTACTGCGATTATTGGTTTAAGGTTTGAAGCTGCGAAGATTGCTACAGGCCGGCATAAGCCACCCGCATAACCTCTTCCACAGTTGTATGACCAGCCAGCGCCTTCGAAATTCCATCCTGGCGCATCGACAGCATGCCTTGGTTTTTGGCTTCTATTGCGATCTCATCAGCTGAAGCCCGTCTAGTAATCAGTTCCCTAATGGCCGGAGTAACCGGCATCACCTCATGAATACCCATCCGTCCTTTATAGCCGGTAAAGCCACAGGCCGTACAGCCTGTTCCCTGGTGCAGGGTCAAGGGCTGCTCAGGGGCAACACCAAGAAATAGCCGCTCCAGCGAGTCATGCACCGGCGTGTAGCTGGTTTTGCACTCCTGGCAGATGCACCGGACTAAGCGCTGCGCCAGCACCCCCAGTATGGAGGAGGCCGCGAGAAAAGGCTCTATGCCCATGTCGATCAGCCGCGTAATAGCCCCAGGCGCATCGTTGGTATGTAAAGTGCTTAATACCAGATGGCCGGTTAGGGCAGCTCTGATGGCGATATCGGCTGTTTCTGTATCCCGGATCTCACCGACCATAACAATATTGGGATCCTGACGCAGTATTGACCGTAAGCCCAATGCAAACGTCAGCCCGGCCTTGGGGTTGACCTGTACCTGGTTAATACCATCCAACCGGTATTCGACCGGGTCCTCCACCGTGATGGTGTTCTTACTGATAGTATTGATCTCTCCCAGGGTAGAGTAAAGTGTTGTTGTTTTACCTGATCCTGTTGGCCCGGTAACCAGAATCATACCATAGGACTGGGTATACAGGCGGCGAAAGATCTGTAGGTTATCTGCGGAAAAACCCAGTTTGCCGACATCTAGGATAACAGTCTGTTTATCGAGAATCCGCATAACAACCTTCTCTCCCAAAATAGTGGGTAAGGTTGAGACACGGATGTCAATATCACGCCCGGCTTCAGTAATCTTAATCCGGCCATCCTGTGGCAGGCGTCTTTCGGAGATATCCATCCCGCCGGTAATCTTGATTCGGGAGACAATCGCGGCCTGAATATCACGGGTAAAGGACGCCACTTCCCGGAGCACTCCGTCAATACGAAACCGGACCCGCAGGGTTTTTTCCTGAGGTTCCAGGTGGATGTCGCTGGCGCGTTCCCTTACCGCCTGGCTAAACAGCGAATTAACTATCCCGATTATTGGTGCGTCATCGGCTGTTTGGACCTGGGACATTGCTACAGCTTCTTCAGGTTTTAACTGATTGACCGCTTTTTCGACTAAATCATTAACACCATAGTATTGGCTAATGGCCCGCATGATCTCCCGTTCAGCGGCAATAACCGGTTCGACCTCACACCCTGATGCCATCCGGGCATCGTCAATGGCAAAGAAGTTAGTTGGATCAACCATGGCCAGAGTAAGCCTGCGCCCCTCTTTTTTTAACGGAATGATCTGATAGCGCTCAGCCAAAGCAACCGGGATGGTAGCCACGATCTCCCTGGTAATAACCATACCGGCTAGCTCGACATGCGGTACCCCAAGCTGAAACTCCAATACCTCAATAATGTTGTTTTCCGTAATGTACCCGAGATTAATGAGTACTTTCCCCAATCGTTCACCTGTCTTCTTTTGAACAGTAAGGGCTTTGTCCAATTGCTCTTTGGTAATTAATCTGGCTTCGATAAGCAGATCACCCAGACGTTTGCGGTTGTTTAACATGTTTTCTCTCCATTTTAGATCATAAAAAAAGCAACCGGTATTGCAAAACATAAATATTTTTGCGGCCGGTTGCACTACTCGCTCAGCCTGGTCTAAGTGCCCAAATACAGTCCAGGTTTCATTGCTCCATTATGTACTGAATATCAGAATTACAGTGTTTTGCTAAAGTATATTCGCCTGGCAGCTTACAATTCCT
>NZ_DATMXX010000272.1:0-2713 GCF_035561255.1 Sporomusa sp.
ATTCCACTCCTTATCTTATTTGCTAAACTTTCCTGACTCACTTCCAAACTAATGATAACTGCCATATCCACGATATATTCGTATGGATAACTTGCAAATTGATTTTTGCATAAAAATTTACTACCCCAGCAATAACTTTGTTGCGAGTGAAACTGTCTGCATCAAAGTCCTTAACAGGTTATTCACAGTGACAGCCCTTTCCATATTAGCATTGGCCAAACCAATCCCTCTTCTATCGAAATTTTACATTGTTTTCTACTAGCTAGCAATAGATCTGTAAAGGCGGTGAAAATTATATTCGTATACCTTGTATTTAACAGATAGACTTTTAAACCCAATTACCCTCTAACCTAATGGCTAGTAGCCATTAACATTTGGGTCCTGAATGAAATCTAAGCATTACCCTGATCCAAATACCTCTTGCAAACTTTATCCGACAAGCACCACTCTAGTCTTCAGTAAGTAAAAAGCCCAAGGCAGTCAATTAAAATTCCGACCACACTCAAATATATGATTCTTCAATATTTATACCGGACTATCTCCGAAAGGATTGTCTGGTTCTTTTACATTCGTCATTTTTATCGATATTAAGTATTTACTACTAAATCCCTAACGAAATCCAAGAGCTTTACTATTTCGCCTCTACAAACCACCGACCCTAAATATACTTACTACAAAAACAAAAAGCCCCAGACTTAAAGTCCGGGGCCACTCTCAAAATGCATATCTAATTCCGACTTTCGCCTCATCGTGCTTAAAATCATACCCCAGTACACCACCAAGGTACTTACCATCTTTGGTGATTCTACGGCTAATATCATAGCTAACTTCTTGAATCCTAGGACTTCCTTTTTTAATCGACTCCGACCAATCAGGCATGACGTTAATCCCCCGGATAACCTTCTTGTAAGCATAAACATTGTACTGATTTAAATTGACTGTTGTACCTTTCGGCAAGGCGGCAATTTTACTTAGATCAACTTTTTTATCAGAATTATTTGGGTCTGTGACAATGCCAAAATCGGCATCGCGCTTTTCAACTTCTTTCGTAACTACCTTAACAACTTCCACCGGCACTGTTTTTATAATCGTGTCCGGTGGTTTATTTTTTAGACGGGCAATCTCCTTGGCTGCCTCATCCAGTTGCGACTGCAGCATTTTTACCTGTGCATTGTCTGCTGCTTGTTGTACCCCTGCCGGAGTTTCGGCCTGCTCTTGAGATAGAGTCGTTACCGGCTCTGGCTTGTTAAAGTGCTGATAAGCAAAGTATCCTACCACCGCCACCAATAAAACAACGCCAAGCAGTATGGCCGCCTGGCGTTTGGTTAAACTAAACATGATGTATCCCTCTCCCCTCAGCGCCGTCGTCTAACGGCGCTACTTTTTATTTAATTATTTTAATAGGAAATTATTGGTTTTTGTCGAACTGTCACCTCAGAAGGGAGGTAATACTGATGAATGTTATAGTACCAAAATGCCCACACTGCAGTGAATTGCTGACAGGTCTTGCAGAAAACCATCCTGAAATTCCTCATCTATATGCGCTCTTAGCCATGAAATACGACAACGGGAAATATGTGCTGGAAATTGGTTCAAATACACAATCAATGTACCTTCGGGCGATGGTCTGCACGAAGTGCGGTCATGTTGAGTTTGTTTCAGCAATTCATCAAGGCATTGTCGATAGCAAAGGCAATGCACTTTAAGCTTCCATAATAACTGTCGGGCAACCATCAAAGCCGTCACATGACACGTTCTTAGCAGTTTCTAATCGTACAGGTCCTTTAATTGGTTTTTGCCGATCCTCACGTTGGCGCTTGAGGTCGGCTATTTCTTTTTCCAGATTTGTTACTCGTTGGTCTAACTCCATAATTCACACCCCCTTTTATCTTTTATCCGTACACAAACCGGCCATCAGGTATATATATTCGATCATTTTCATTTACTTAAATAATCGGTCACACCCCGCGCCACTGCCCTGGCAAATTCATCCTGCCTGGCAGCCAACAACTGCCCCTCCCCGGCATTACTGATAAATGCCAGCTCTACCAACGCACTTGGCATGTCCGTATATTTTAAAACATACAAGCTTCTGCCTGGCATAGCTTCTTTTAATCCCCGGTCCACCACCGGCAGTGAACCAACAATCTGCTGCTGGATGCATCCAGCCAAGCCCTTGCTCTTAACCGAGTTATACCAGTACCAGGTCTCCGTCCCGCTCGGTACCGGGCTATCTACGCTATTGCAATGAATACTAACAAATAATTCAGCCCGCCAGGTATTGGCCGTATTGACAACTTCATCAAGAGAGTTGCTTTGCAATATTTTAGTTTCACAACCGGCCATGCACAAATACTTGTCTAACAGTGATCCAACTACCGCTACAACATCTGATTCGCGTAGGCCGGTAATCGGGTTAACGGCGCCCGGATCAGGCTGGCCATTTGGAGCATGGCCGGGATTGATAAATATTTTAGCCATCTATTTTCCTCCTTTGTGCAGATCCGGCGTATCCGTAGCCTGCTGAATCTTCCTGATCGCGGCCACTTCGGCATCGATCAGCCAACCAACCAAAACTTTAGGCACGATAATCCGGCGCCAGCCCAAAATATCCATAACTGACTGAATAGCTGTTGCTCGCTTTTCGTGGTTCTCCATATCATCCGCATGCCGATCCAGCTCATAGATAATTTTTTGCAACCCTTCCTTGGCT
>NZ_DATMXX010000273.1:0-2347 GCF_035561255.1 Sporomusa sp.
GCGATACAAGAGCCTTGCGGCTCTAATTTGTCTCATGCCAGTATATAAATGTATAACCAACTATTGTAAAAACCATAAGCAACGTTAATATGAAAACTACAAAATAATATAACATATCAGCACTCCTTGCATATTTTATTACATATTAACAGTTGTTTATTAAAATTACCTTGGGAAAGACATATAAAATAAAAAAGCCGCCCTATTCGGACGGCTTAACCCTGGCCACTTTCGCTTACCAGTTTATTCAATGCCAATTTACATTTTTCCTTATCCCAGTGTTTAACCAAGTCCGCAAACTGGTTTATAATCTTCCATTCATCATCAAAAGCACGAAGCTGGCGCTGTTTGCGCTGAACTACTTCGCTTGGTTGCTTAGTAGGCCGACCGGCACCAGGACGTGCGCCACCTTGTTTTTTCGTTACCAATTCCGATCCCTCCACCACACAACCGCCCCGACAAAGCAGACGCCAATTAAAATACCAGTCAAAAGAATAAGAATGTTATCTATGTTCCACGCCATTCGCAGCACCATGCCGATAGCAAGTATTGCCGTGGATATTATTGTCAGTTTACCCCATTTTGTCATAATTGATTGTAGACGTTAAACATGATATACTTTTGATAAGTAAGGGAGGTTCCCCTCCCCTGCTCATCAGCTCCGGTTTACCGCTTGCGCTTGCGAGGCTTTTTGCGGTTTTCTCGGGGCTTCTTGCTTCTCTTGAGCGATTCTGCTATCGTGATTAGGTTTGCCGCTATTCCGATCATCAGAGCCGCTACTTCGAGAAGTTCTTTTTGTTTAGCGTCCACTTTACACCCCCTTTCTATGATTTAATCATACCTCATTTGTGATTGTTTGTCAATACAATATATCAAGTTTATTGAAGAATATAGCAATAAAAAAAAGCCCCAGACCGAAGTCCGGGGCCACACTCTACTTATTTTTGCGGCTGATGATGCCGTATTTTTATTGCTGGAAGCAGACCGTGGATGAAATGTGCAAAGAAATCTCCAAGCGCATGGAAAGCAACACGCCAATTGATCAAAAGGTGATTAATATAACTCATTTAGTCACCAAATATCCTAACCCAACCATCAGTATCCCACGCTGCAGCTTCAGCCCCCTAATCTCCGCTCTGACCTCTCGCTCGTATTTGTCCAAGGATTTGTTGGCCTTCTGCAATAAGTCCTGCGCTGTCAGTAAGTTTTGTTTGGCTGCTGTCGATTCGGCTTTCAATACCAGCAACTGATTCTGCAACGCTTCCAAGTCCCTCTGATACCCTTCCAGCTTCAGTCGCGCCTGAGTCAAGTCCGTTTTCGACTCGCTCAATTCGGTCAGCAGTTGCCTGTTGTTCGCGTCCAGCTGCTGAAATATCTGTTCTAACCTGGTCAGCTCCTGATCGGTCATGCTGTACTGGGCTGAGCAGGTACCAGGCAAGGCCGATAGCAAGCAGGCAAATAGCACCGATAACAATAGTCTTTTTATCATGGGGGATCATCTCCTTTATTTTGGTTAAACTAAACATATATTTCTCCTCTCCCATTTAAGCGCCGTTAAGTCGGCGCTATTTTTATTTATTGAGACAATCGGTCACTCCCCTGGCCACAGCCCGGGCAAATTCATCCTGCCTGTCAGCCAGCAACTGCTCATCCTCGGCATTACTGATAAATGCCAGCTCTACCAGCGCACTTGGCATATCTGTATATTTTAAAACATACAAGCTTCTGCCTGGCATAGCTTCTTTTAATCCCCGGTCCGCCACCGGCAGCGAGCTAACAATTTGCTGCTGGATGCATCCGGCCAGGCCCTTGCTCTTAACTGAGTTAAACCAGTACCAGGTCTCAGCCCCGCTCGGTGCCGGACTATCCACGCTATTGCAGTGAATGCTGACAAATAAATCAGCCCGCCAGGCATTGGCTGCATTGATCACTTCATCAAGAGAGTTGCTTTGCAATATTTTAGTTTCACAACCGGCCAGGCACAAATACGTGTCTACCAATGAGCCCACAGTAGCCACAACATCCGCTTCCCTTAGCCCGGTAATCGGATTAACAGCGCCCGGATCAGGCCGACCGTTTGGGGCATGACCGGGATTGATAAATATTTTAGCCATTATTATTTCCCTCCCTGTGCAGATCCGGCGTATCCGTAGCCTGCTGAATCTTTCTGATCGCGGCCACTTCGGCATCGATCAGCCAACCAACTAAAACTTTAGGCACGATAATCCGGCGCCAGCCCAAAATATCCATAACTGACTGAATAGCTGTTGCTCGCTTTTCGTGGTTCTCCATATCATCCGCATGCCGATCCAGCTCATAGATAATTTTTTGCAACCCTTCCTTGGCT
>NZ_DATMXX010000274.1:0-6325 GCF_035561255.1 Sporomusa sp.
GTATGAAAAATCTTCCTTTATCGCAAAAATAGGAATGCCCACCTATCAAGGCAGAAAGGAAGATTTCTAATTGAATCACCCAAGATGTATTCGCGGAACTAAGGGTGTTGTCAGCTTCAAGATACAACCTAACAAAGCGGTCAGAATACTGTTGTTTAACGGAGTAATCCGCAAATAAATGTTCATGCCGTAAGAGCCGATTGCCACTCTTCCAAGTCGCGCTGTCTGTTTCTGGACTTTTATAGTCATATCTCTAATACATGCCCAGGCGATACCCATTCGAGTAGACAATCACTATCCCACGTATTTTGTTTTTAAATGAACTCAGTTGCAAATCTTACTCCCATGTCAAATGCTTTTTGACAATCAACGGGAAATACTTCTGCTCTTCTCTTAGCCTTCGCTTCAGCATCAAACAAGGTTGAGACCACCTTTGAGTAATCTTTAAACTGATACGTATCAAAACTAAGGAGCGACTCACAAGCCCCGAATGCCATTCGCATTCCAAATTCATTAAACTCAATAGGCTTATCCATTCCATATGTCTTTAGCATTTCTTCTGTTACATTCATTGTATAAATAAATCCGGTATTCATTTTCTTTGGAAAATACGATCTATGAGAATCACTGTACTCCACATACTGAAACAGTAAACGGTCCAGGAAAGCAGCCATCTGACCAGTTACCCTTCCCCAATAAATCGGAGAACCTAAGATAAGGGCATCGGCTGCCTCCACTTTTTTAAAGACTTCGGCCAGATCATCTTGTATGGGACACTTACCATAGCTTTTTCCCCCTATGATTTTACACGCAAAACAGCTGATACACCCTTTGTAGTTCAGATCATAAAGATGAATGAGTTCGGTTGTGGCTCCCTGTGATGCTGCCCCCTCAAGAGTGTTATTGAGTAGTGTGGCTGTGTTCCACGTCTTCCGTGGACTTCCGTTAACTGCAAGAACCTTCATTGGCTATTCCTCCATATGTTTGATATTTTATCTAGCTAATGTTAAAATAAGCATACCATCATTACTATAAGAATTGAAGTAGTTACATTTATTATAGTTACTATATTGGAGGAAAGTTAAGTGAGTAATACGGGTGAACCGAATAGTCGAAAATGTATCCAGCTAGAAAATACTCTTTCAATAATTAGCGGTAGGTGGACTCTTTTAATTTTAAGGGAGCTTTCTAGTGGAACTAAAAGATTTGCGCAATTGCAGAAGTCACTGAAAGGGATTAGTCCAAGAACGCTTTCATCTCGTTTACAAGAACTTGAGAAAAATAAAATAGTTGTCAAGAAGGTATACCCTGAGGTTCCGCCACGGGTTGAGTATTCTCTTTCCTCGCAGTGTGAAGGCTTAATAAAAATTCTCCGCGATTTGTCTGAATGGGCAGCAGAGCATTTCGAGCACGGGAAGGAATAAATTTGCCAACTTTTTGCCCGATAAAGTACACATATGAAACAATCTAATCACTTTCTTTCCGGTTTCAGTTGGTGGAGGTACCCTATCCTAACAAAACAACAAAAAAGCCGCTAATTCAGCGGCTTTTCAGCATTCCTGGATTTGTAAGGTCGCGGATCGCCTCCACCATGCAAATCCTCCCAAAATTAGATAACCTGAAGATCTCTGTATCGGGTATAATGGCGAACCGCCTTGCTACAACCGACTCAATGAAATCGTTCCGACTCAATCTGGCTGAAGACTAACACTTAAGCTGTCGCATAAATATAGAAAATGGTCTCAACCCTGGCATTATGCATTGGTTGAGACCATTTTTTCACATTGCTGGCCGCCTTTATCAGGATTTTTTTTGCGCTGCACGAAAAAATTCAGAACATCCACGGGCAAGCAGGGTCGTCAAATGAATATAGTAGTAAGTAACCCCTTGCTCCAGACGCATGGCCGTCAATTCAATGTTTCCTGCCGTACCTGCCGCTTTAGGGGATTTGTTAATTGTTCTAAAGGCGTTTTGCATCGCTTCGCGAACAACAGGATGCTCAGAATTCCCTGGATGACCTAATGACTGAGAAAGATCGGAGGGGCCGACGAATAAAACATCAATCCCTTCCACACCTGCAATTTCGGTGATGTTAGCAAGAGCATCCTTATCTTCTATTTGCACGCAAACTAGAATTTCGCGATTAGCCTGCTGCGTATATTCGCTAAGGGTAAGGTTGAAACCGTAGTTGGCCGCGCGCGTCCCTACCGCCAGACTTCGCGTACCAAGAGGATGATATTTTACAGCATCCACCACCGCTCTCGCCTCAGTTGCCGTGCTTACATGCGGAGCCTGAATCCCCATTACGCCGCGGTCCATGTACTGAAGTATTGTCTCTGCATCATTCTTAGGGGGCCGCACTATCGGGATTAGACCACTTGCTTGTGCCGCCATAGCCATAAGTTCAACCGTCTCCAACGACATAGAACCATGTTCGCAGTCAATAAGGACCCAGTCGAAGCCTAGCTTTCCAACCATTTCGACGATTTGTACCGAGGGGATCATGATGGAAACCCCGAATACCGCATTTCCTTGATTGAGTTGCTCTTTCATCCGATTAACCATTGATGATCTTCCTTTCTATAAATAGTATCATTTATCACTTAATTTTTGAGAGATCCAGTTTTAGCGCTTTGGCCGTATCGCGAATCAGTTGGAAGTTATCATCAGTGGCTGTTACATATTTGCTAGCGCTTAAGGGTTTTAAGACATCTGGCCGTAATTCGTGAACCTTAATCATCGCTTCAACAAACTTTTGCTTTAACTCCGGATCTATATCTTTGGCCACCGCAAACGGAGATTGGGGAATAGGCGGACAAGTATAGAACGTAGGCACTTCGTCTTTGGTAATAATTCCTTTTTTGATGGCGCGATTATAGGTCATTTCATCTATAGCTGCAGCATCAACTTGTTTGTTTTTTACCGCCAGCAGGGAAGCATCATGTCCGTTGGAGTAGATAACGGAAGCGAAATCCGGAGTTGACAGGCCATGATCTAATAAAACTTTGGCCGGAACAAGATAGCCTGAAGTGGAGCCGGGATCAGTATATGCCAGTGTCTTACCCTTTAAATCCTCTAGCGTTTTAATGCCGCTATCTTTGTATGTAACGAAATAACTGTTATAAGTCGGTGCCCCACTCTCGCCTACACGCACAACACACACTTCTGCACCGGCCCGCTCTACGGCCATAATGTACGAAAAGGGTCCAAACATGGCCGCATCGATATGTTTGGCTCTCATTGCCTCGACAACTGCATTATAATCTGTTGCCACATAAGGCTCGACCTTAACTTTCATAGATTCCTCCAGATAAGCGACTAGGGGTGAGAATTGTTTTAAAGTTTCTTGCCCGTTTTCGGAAGGAATGATACCAAGCCGAAATGTTTTCTCGGTTTTTGCCGTCTGACATCCGCTAAACAGCAGTGACATAGAAATAAAGATTGCTAGTACAACATAGCGGTTTAATAAATAGCTTCTCATGATCTTATCCTCCTCTTTTTAGTCTGTAAGTAAAGCGAGTGCTTTTTCCATTCTATCCATGGCAATTTCCAGATTCTGCAGGGAATTAGAATAGGAAATGCGTACGTAATCGGCCGCCTCAAATATAACTCCAGGCGACACTAAAACATTAGTTTCATTTAGTAAGTACATTACAAAGTCCATGGAGTTTCGAATCATGTAATCTTTGTATGACTTTCCAAAATAAAGCGATACATTAACCATGATATAAAAAGCTCCCTGAGGATTAAGAAAGAAAAGCCCGTCTATCCGCTGCAAACGCTGGACAATAAACCGTCTTCTCCGGTCAAATTCCTGGACCATATGTTTAATTGATTCTTTAGAGCTCACCAATGCGGCAACAGCTGCTTTTTGACTAATAGAGTTCATATTTGATGTCGTATAGCTTTGAATTAAACGCATAGCGTCAATAACTGGTTTCGGTCCAGCCGCATAACCAACCCTCCACCCTGTCATAGCGAAAGCCTTTGACAAGCCGTTGACTGTGATTGTCTTTGCCTTTATAGCACTGCTGATTGAAGCTATGGAGAAAAACTCTCCTTCATACGTTAAATACTCGTATATTTCATCAGAGATGATGTAAAAATTACACTCATGCGCCAGATTACCTATCTCCCGCAGCAAATCCCTACTATAGACCGCTCCTGTTGGATTATGAGGATTTGTAAGTATAATCGCTTTTGTTTTGGAAGTAACGTGTTGCTTAATCTTATCTGCCGTTAAGACGGCGCCTCCCGGTTCTTCGGTATTGACAAAGACAGGTGTCGCTCCGATCAACTTAACCATTTCCGGATAACTGCCCCAACACGGGGTAGGTATCAATACTTCGTCGCCTTCATTACAAATAGCGTATAAGGCGTTTGCAAGAACCTGCTTGGCTCCAGTACTGGCAATGATATCCTCCGGTCTATATTCAACATGGTTTTCCTCACGCAACTTTGTACAAATCGCTTCCCGCAATTCATAGATACCCTCTATGGGCGTATATTGGGTAAACCCCTGTTCAATGGCTTCAATGGCTGCCTGGCAGATATGTTCCGGAGTATTAAAATCCGGTTCTCCCACATTCAGTGAAATGATTGGTCTGCCGGCTCTTTTAAAACTTTCAAGCTGACTGCGAAATTCCGCGCTGATATTGACATCCATCTTTCTCACTCGTTCACTCAAACTGATCATAATTTCCCTCTTTTCTTAAATAATCTTTGCCCGGATTCGATTATTGACTTGATCGATGATGCCAACTGTGATCAAGGTTAACAGCACAATCGCCAAAGCTTCCCGATATTGAAATAGTCTTATAGATGTAATAAGGTCGAAGCCTATACCGCCTGCGCCTACCATTCCCAGCACAGTCGCCGCCCTTATATTCACCTCCCAGCGATACAGAATGACAGTAATAATCTCCGGTAATACCTGAGGCAGCACAGCAAATTGCAAAACTTGACAGGTGGTTGCTCCCGTAGATGTAATGGCCTCAATTTCCCCTTTACTGACATTTTCAATTGCTTCGGCATAAAATTTCCCCAGCATTCCCGCCGAGTGTACCGCAAGAGCCAGTAATCCTGAAAAAGGACCCAGCCCTACTGCCGTTACAAAAACAAGTGCAACAATCATTTCCGATACCGACCGTGTGGAATTTAAAAGCGTTCTACAAAACCAGTAAACAATAGGATTAGGGGAAAAGTTAGCTGAGGCACCAATACCGATCGGCAAAGCAATAACAATCGCTAAAAACGTGCCGGCAACAGAGATTTCAACTGTTTGCAGAATGGACAGCGTCAACTCGTTTAATCGGGTAAAATCCGCTGGAAATGCATTCACAACAAATTTAGCCATCTCGGGCAAACCCTTTAGCAATTTGGTTAAAGAAAACCCAGCTTGCTGAAAACAAATCAGCACGACAACAAGTATTACCATGTAATACCAGCGAAAACGCGGCGCTAAATAAAGTCCCTCTTTTCTCACAAATTCACAACCTCCTCATGGTCGTATACCGAACAAATTTCATCGGCACTCGTTTTATTCGTGTCGTACTGGGCAATAATCTTTCCTTGCGTCAGGCCAATAATTTTTTTCGAATATTGCATAGCCAATTCCACCGAGTGTAGCGTTAATACCAGGCTAATCTTCTCTTCTTCGCTAATTTTAGTTAATAGGTCAAGAATTACCAGCGCTGTTTTAGGATCTAAGCTGGCTACAGGCTCATCAGCCAGCAAGACTTTCGGGCGTTGCACCAAAGCTCTGGCAATACCAACTCTTTGTTGCTGTCCGCCGCTTAATTGTCCCGCTTTTTGAAAGCGCTTTTCATAAAGTCCCACTTTGTCAAGATATTGACAAGCTAGTTCATAATCGGCATTCGTAAATTTTGTTAGTAAAGACTGAAATAGCGAAGTATAGGCCAGCCGCCCACATAATACATTCTCCAGGACGGATATCCGCTTAATAAGATTAAACTGCTGAAAGATCATTCCTATCGATTTCCTGAATTCACGAAGTTTTTTAGGGTCACGTGATAGTGTTACATTGTCAACGGCAACTTGGCCACTATCAACGCTAACTAACCCGTTGATACACCGGAGAAGTGTTGACTTTCCTGCACCGCTGGGACCTAGTATAACGGTTGGCGTATACCGTTCAATGTGGCAAGACATGGATTGTAATACTAAATCATTACCAAATGACTTATTTACTTTATCTATGTATATCATCAACATCGCTCCCTGCCCCTGTTCTTACTAACGAAGCTCTGCAATATCTTCGTTGTAATTCATCATAACAGATTCTATTTGGAGTAATGTTATGGAA
>NZ_DATMXX010000275.1:0-2185 GCF_035561255.1 Sporomusa sp.
CATAAATACAAAATCAATAAACTATTATTTCTCGGCAGTTCATGTATTTATCCTAAATATGCTCCACAGCCATTAAAAGAAGAATACCTACTAACAGGTGAATTAGAGCCCACTAATGAACCTTATGCCATAGCCAAAATAGCAGGAATAAAACTGTGCCAGGCTTATCGCCGGCAGTATGGCAACAACTTTATATCAGTAATGCCAACTAATTTATATGGTATCAATGATAATTTTAATCTAGATACTTCACATGTGCTTCCTGCGCTAATGAGAAAGTTTCACGAAGCAAAGCTTATTGCAAGCCCTTCAGTTACTGTCTGGGGAAGTGGTAAGCCTAGACGGGAATTTCTCTTCGTAGATGACTTAGCCGATGCTTGTTACTTTCTGATGCAACACTATAACGATGGAGAATTCGTTAATATTGGTACGGGAATAGATATTACAGTTGCTGAACTTGCTGCTATAATGGCGGAAATTACTGGTTTTACCGGTGAAATTGTTAATGATAGAACCCAGCCGGATGGAACACCTGTTAAACGCTTAGATGTAAGTAAGATAAACAAACTAGGGTGGTATGCTCAAACACCACTAAAAACAGGAATTGAGACAACTTACAAATGGTTTTTAGAAAAGGAGCCTTCCGTTATATGACATAAAAGGAAATAGTTATGCATCCATCTCTAAATGATTGATTTTTCAGAAATTAGTTTTCTTGTGCGTTTCCGGCTTATCCGGACGGCGAATCCGGAGGCATCCGGACACTTGTCGGTTAGTTTGATTTTAAGGTGATTGACCTATTTGTTCAATAAAAAATAACATTTATTGGGTATAAATTATTTTTTCCGCCATTACTTCCCGCATCGATCTTTTTGAATCAAGCGCCAGGATATACGAGTTGTGTATGACTCTATCCATAATGGCGTCAGCTATAGTTGGATCTGGAAATAGCTCGTACCATTTGGTGTGGGCTATTTATCAACAGCTTGATGTTTTGAAGCTGAGCCATAAACTTCGAATCTGAAGTATTTAACGGATATCCATTACGGCATGCGGCATTACCCAAGGCGCACGCAATATATGTTTTTCCAATGCAAAGATTCACATAATGGAAAAACATATCTGGGATGCTCCTTTGGTGTGGCTGCCTGCCGCAACTTCTACACAGTCAAATATATTCGACTGCCTGATCTGCTCAATGAACTGACAATAGCTCGAAGCGAAGGCTGCTACGCAGAGGTGATTAAACAGGATAGAAAGGTTAGCCTGCTCATTCTGGACGAATGGCTGTTAATGCCTCTTGGTAGCAGTGAGGCGAGAGACCTGCTGGAAATCATAGAGGCGCGGCACAATCTAGCTTCGACAATCTTCTGCTCTCAATTTACTCCTGCAGGCTGGCATTCGAAAATCGGCGAAGACACGCTAGCAGATGCAATCCTTGATCGAATTATCTACAACTCTTACAAGATTATCATTGAAGGTAAAGACTCTATGCGAAAGCGAAAAGGGATCCAAGAATGAATCTATCCTGGGGGATGCTCTGAACAGTTTCCCCCAGCCCCCATTTCAAACGCAATGAGGCTGACGCAGGAATGAAATCAGCGCTTCGCGTGCTAAGTGGCTCTCGCCACAGTATGAGCGGCCTTGTCGCCGTGCAGATGGACCTGTTTTGTACGTGGTGGTGACTCACACCTGCCGTTTCAGGGGACTCACCTGAGCGAAATATTCATTTTGAAGGCCAAAATTGTGATCTTTATGTAAATGAGCGAGACGAAAATTTAGTAGGTTTTGCCTGCATTTATAAAGTCGAGCCCGCTGAATACACCGGCTTACTCTGGTCCATGCAGGAAAACGCTATGATTGTCCACCGCATGGCGGTAACTCCGGCTTATCGCAGAAGCGGGATCGGTACGGAGTTAATGATTTTTGCCGATGAATTCTCACTAAAAAACAGCGTACGGTATTTAAAAACCTATACTACTCCATCAATACGAAGATGAATTGAATGCCCTGTTTGTAAAGTGCAGCTATAAATATGCTGATAAAATAAGCTTCTCAATAAAGAAAAGCCTTTCTGCTGCTATGAAAAAGTATTGATAATAGCCGAATAGCTGTTAAAAGGGCATTACAATTAGCTTTCATATTCTAGTAAAACACTAATTATGCGAATACCTGACCGATAAAG
>NZ_DATMXX010000276.1:0-10000 GCF_035561255.1 Sporomusa sp.
ACATATTAAAATATACCCAACTTAGCTAAGGAAATAAGCTATGGAGGTTTTTAAATGAATAAATTTTGGGGCCGTTTACTAATTACAGTTCTCATGCTCGTGTTTTCTATGTCTACTGCGTTTGCTGCACCAGCGATTGTAGGTGTTAGGACAGATGTAATGAGTAATTTTTACAGGAACATGCCGACGCTTGAAGGCATCAATATTGTCCCGGCTGCCGATGCCCAATATCCAGATTTCCCCAAGCCAACTGCCGCTTTGTTTTTTGAAGTAAAGGGGGCCAATGATTTCTACGTACTGAATGCCGGCACCATTACACCTTACACAATAGTTTCAAGAGCTAACGGAATCATTACCGTCAAAATACTTGAAAAAGACATCCACTCCTATTCAGGTCTGGGTAACCCGATAACCAGGAAATGGGCATCCTTTACTATCAGACCTGCAGATTTATCCGGCGACAGTATTACTGTAACGCCCCGCTGGCTGCAGTAATGCAGAAAAAGATTGCCACGCTACCGCTAAGCGATAACGTGGCAATCTTTTTTTACATTCAGCCGTGCTTACTAATTCAGTCCCAGCTCTTTGCGTTTCTTTTCAATATGATCCACATAGATTTGCACCGTCTTGTCAGCACTGGTTTCGACCGTGAGTTTCCCCAGCCCCAGGGTTTCAGTGGTCTCGGTCAGTGTTTTAACCACAAGATCGCTGCCGGTGACTGACGGTACCGGGGCGACATGTACCAGCCACCCTAAAGCGATTGCAGTACAGGCATCAGCAACAGCCTTTTGCTCCAGATACTCAGGGGCACCGATGACAATTGGCAGCATATTGGTATCCACACCCAAAGCATCGGCAATTTCTTTGGCTGTTTGGGTCATCTTACCGATATCGACACAGGCGCCATAGGAGAGCACAGGCGGAATGCCAAGGGCTTTACACACCTCTTTGAGTCCAGGCCCGCATTCTTCGGCAGCCTGCGGATTGGTTAGGCCGGTATATTCCATCACCGAGGAAGTACAGCCACCTGATAAAATCAGAATGTCTTTTTCGATTAAGCCTTTGGTGATGCGGAAGATATTACTGCCGCCCTGACCATAGCGGGCGGTAGTGCAGCCGACAATTGTGGCAATACCCCGGATTTTACCGGCAGCAATGGCATCAATAAGCGGTTTCCAGGAACCGCCGAGTGCTTCTTTGACCGACTCGGTGCTAAAACCAATCATGCACCCTTCAGATACGTGGGGTGGAATGTATACCTCCCGGTTTTCGGCTTTGCGTTTGCTAAAAGCAGCAATTGCCATATCGAGGATTTTCTCCGCCTGTTGTTTCATCTCTTCAGGCTTAAACTCGACAACCTCGGTGCCTGGCAGACGAATGACTTCATGGGTGCTTACCATCGTGGTACCAAACCGTTTGGCATAAAGTGGCAGGGTAGGAATGGTGCAGTTATAATCAAACATAAAGAGGTCCACAGCGCCGGTTGCCAGGAGATACTCCTCTGAGAGCCACTCGCCCTCTTGCCCGGCGTAAGCGCTCATCGCCCCGGTATCGCTATAATTTAACAGTTGCTGGCCTTCGCAGACATGGCCAAGTATCTGGAGACCACTGGCCCCGGCCTGCCTGGCTTTGTCCTGCCACTCAGGTGTAGAGGCCAGCTCAATAACAACATGAGCGGTAAGGGGCATATGGCCATTGGTAATTACATTAACCATCTCTTTTTTGAGCAGTCCCATATTCTGCTTGGCAGTACGGATTTTTTGCGTACCCATAAGTATTTCCTGAAGAATATCAAGTGCAAACAGCCCCTGGTATTCATTGATTATACCCAGCCGGACAGAGGTTAACAAAAAGTCGACTGCATCAGCGTTGAGATTAGTCATGCACTTGGTTTGCGCAAAACCGACCTCGCTGAAACCACCGCCGGGGAAGATATTCAGCTTACGCCACAGTTCCTGGCGTTTGGGAGGAGCAAAGGCTTTAACCATAGCTGCTTCTTCCCAGTAAGGTTTGCCCATATCCGCAAGAACCCAGTTAGCAAAGTTGACTGCTACTTTATTAATATCCTCATGGCTGTTTAGGCCTGCCATTTCCGCGTATTTTAAGAGTTTTTGGCTGTCCCGTATTTTAAGGCCGCTATCCGGTTTTTCGGCAGCCGCTTTCAGGGTACGAGCTGCCTGCTGGGCATGGAAGATATTAGCTGAGGTTCCAATAGTAACATGCCGGTACACAAAGTTCCTCGCAACCATAACATCGGCATCAACACCACAGTTGCCGCGGGGCGCCTTGGCACTGATCCGGCAAGGTCCGTTAGCACACAGCTGGCAGGACAGGCCGGAAGAACAGAAGCTGCAGCGGATTTTTTCCTGTTGCTCAAAGCGGTCAAATACGTTGGTTAAACCCTGGGCATGAACGTGCTGATACATCTCGCGCATGGCCGGGTCAATAATAACATTAAGTGGAAAACCGTCCTTACTCTGGTCATGCACCTTGATGTGTTCCCGTTGCCATTTATGTACCTCAGGCATAGAGGCAGGGGCTTTTTCAATATCATAATACTTTCGGGCATTCTTATGCACATCGAAATGCTCGTCCGGATTATTGGTGCCGCTGGCGTCACCTTTATTGGGCACTGATTCAACATCACCACGGCTAGTAGTATCATCGCTTTTAATTAGGGTATCATTAGCCATATATACTGTACCTCCTTTGAATTTCTGGTTTAGTTTGTTACAAAAGAGGTTTTTTATATACGCACTTACCAATAATTCCATCTATCCTACTTGTAATAATCCTTGCTCCCAGCAAAGCTATCTGTTAAAATTTTAATGTTAGGGGGAATTCAATAATGAAACTCATTAAAGAGATTGCCGACTGGACATACAGCCTGGCCGTGGCCTTAGCGCTGGCCATTGTGATTAACGCTTTTGTATTTCAGCCCACCCGGGTCGTAGGAAGCTCGATGGAGCCCAACCTGCACAATAATGATTATGTATTTGTATCAAAGTTGTCCCATACCTTTGCCAATGCGCCTGAGTATGGCGACATTGTTATTATTGACAGCCGCGTATTCCGCGATCGCAGCGTTAAGGATGACCTTGCCGACCCAGTTTCCACATACCTTAGTGTTGCTAAACTGGCTGAGGTCGACAATCATATCTGGATTAAGCGGGTTGTTGGCAAGCCTGGCGATACTATTGAAATCAAGGACGGCAAGGTATATCGTAACGGAACACTGCTTGACGAACCTTATATTAAGGAAGCCATGCGCGCTGCCGTTCCTAAGAAAGTTATTGTTCCACCAAGTCAGGTGTATGTGTTAGGCGATAATCGTAATAACTCCAGTGACAGCCGCTATATTGGTCCTGTTCCGGTCAGTCATGTGCTGGGAAAAGTAGTTATGACCTTATAAATGTGACAAACGGGTAGAGTGTCTATACACTCTACCCGTTTTTTCGTTTCAGTAGCTGTTACTGATCTAGTCCCTTACCCGAATCATAGTCCAAACCCCGATAGCGAGCAAAAGTACGGTATATACTACCAACACACCAACAGAAACCCAGGGTGTCTCCATACCCGCAGCAATGGCCCGCAACGCATAGGTAGCATGGGTTAACGGCAACAGGTCAATAAACCAGCGCAATGCCAGCGGCAGTCTATCCGGCGTAAAAAAAGTAGCACATAAAAATGACATTGGCAGCAGTACATAGGTGCTAAAACTAGCCATATCTTCATGCGAATTGATCAGCATCGCCGCCACCAGCCCCATGGCGGCAAACAGCAGACAGGTAAGCGCCAGGGTCAAAAGAAAGCCTGGACTTATGGCAAAATTAGCACCAAAGAAGAATGCCAGCACAAAAATTATCGCACATGAGATCAGACCCCGGAGCGCCCCGGCCAACACCTTACCAGCCACAAAAGATCCCGGACTGACCGGCGCAATCAGGTATTCCTCCAGCGTTTTATGGTATAACCGGCTCATATTGAGCGGTGAACCCACAGCACTGAAACTGATATTCATCGCATTAAGCGCCATAATGCCTGGTAAAATAAAATCCAGATAACTCCCGCCATTAACGGTAAGACTACGCCCCAAGCCCCAGCCAAACGCCACCAGATATAATACCGGACTAATCATCCGGGACAAAACAAATTTAACCAGCCGCCGGTTTAATACTACCCAGTCCCGCCAAAATACAGTACAAACATCCTCAAATCGCAAAATGTCTCCAACCCTTCACGCTCATTTTCTTAGATTATACTTTTTTGTATTTCGCGCTGCATAAGCAAATATCCTGTACAAACCCATTGTGGCACAAAAAGAGAATAGCCAATCCCATAACTTTAAGTAATAGCAGGTATTCTTATTATGTATTTTACCTTTATCCCTACAAAGTGTAAACTACACATAGGCATTAAATATGCCCACGTCATAAGCCTAAAGACCAGGTGTCTAAGGCTTTTTTTTTTGTCCAAAAAGCCGGCCGCTGCGTGTTTATGCCCGGCTTTATTCCAGTTTCACTTCAACGCCAAATAGACAGGCAGCATATTTTAGCCACTCACGGGCGGCAAAGGAGAGATAGGTATCTTTCTTCCAGATTACAGCCAGATGCCAGGGTCTGATTTCTTCAACAAGCGGCAGTGCCTTGACAACATCACGGCTAAGTTTGTCACATACGATCTTAGGTAACAGCGCCACTCCCAATTTAGCTGCCACGATTTCCACCATAAAATCCCATTGGGAGCTTTCACATAATACCTTCGGCATAAAACCGTATTCACGACATTTTTCGATAATATGATCATGCAGGGCAAAATCCTTACGGAACATAACCACAGACTCGCCGTCCAGGTCGGTAATATGGGCAATACCCTGTGCAGCCAGCCTGTGTTCAGGGTGCACGATGAGCAGGATTGGGTCTTTGATGAAAGCAAACATAGAAAAATTAGTTTTATTTTTAACAGGCAATACAACAACACCGATCTCCAGTTCACCTGCTTCAACCATACTTTCGATTGCTTTAGAGCCAACCTCTATTAACTCAATAAGTATATCAGGGTATTTTTTCTTAAATTCCCCGATAGCTATCGCAAAAAAGTTCGTCTCAACCATCGGCGGGATACCAATACTGATCTGACCCTTGCGTCCAGCCATTAAATCATCAAGATCAACAGCGACATTGTTAAGTGATTCAATAATCTTAATACCGCGTTCATGGAGAGCCTGTCCGGCATCAGTCAGCTTAATCTTACGAGCCGATCTGTCAATCAGAATTACCCGGAGTTCGTCCTCCAGATTGCGCACCATCTTGCTGATTGAAGGCTGCGAGACATGCAGAACCTGAGCAGCTTTGGTAAAACTCCCCTGTTTCGCCACTTCAATAAAATATGTCAAATGCAGAATATCCACGCCAGTTGTACCCCTAACATCAAAATAAGGTATATAGTTCTAGAAAAGAACTATATACCTTATACTATGGCTGGCCTTACCAATAATTGTCAAGACCATTTTCAGATTTGTACTACACTTACGAGGGTACTGCGCGATCCCAGAATTCTTTTGTCTGGGTTATGTCCCGGGTAACAGGAATGGGCACAACTTTTTCCCTTTTATCAACAAGCACACCCTGTTTTATTGCTTCATTATCATTGTACGGCATTTTATAGCCGAATATCCATGTTAGTAACCCTTGCATATACTTTCTCCCCTTTACCTAAATGCCTACTGCTTATCTTTAGTGTAAGGGTACTTGACAATTAAGTAAAATATCTATTATGCATAGGCATAATTACTTGCGGTTATAGGAGGAGAAAAAGGTTTATAAGCATTCCTCACTGAACTAAATCTCCGGTATCAGGCGAGCCCCCAGATAGGCCAGGCTGGAAGGCCGGAACCTAAACCACTGCCTAATTGGCACGGCAACAGGCGCCTGCAAGGCAGAATTAATAAACTTTGTTAATATTGGCCGCAACAATTGGAAATCAATCAGAAATCCGTCATGCCCGTGTGGACTGTTAATAATAGCCAGCTCAGTACGAATTCCCGCCCTGCGCAAAGTTTCCGCCAATTCTTCCTGCTGATGCGGCGGATATAAAATATCTGAACTTACCCCTACAATAAGTACCCGGGCATCGATACGGCTCAGAGCCTCTTCATAGGATGAATAACCGGCGCTTATATCGAAAAGATCAAGTGCCCGGAGCAGATAGAGATAGGAATTCGCGTCAAATCTTTTTACAATACTTATCCCCTGATAATCAAGATAGTTTTCTATTTCGAACTGCCCGCTGCGTATACGACGACCAAATTTATACGCCATAGACAGCTCACTTTGATAGGTAATCATACCAAGAGCCCGGGCTGCAGCCAGGCCTTTTTCCGGTCCCCGCCCCCCATAGTAATCACCATTGTTCCAGGCAGGATCAAGCATGACTGCCTGACGGCCCACCCGGTTATAGGCAATGGCCTGTGGCGCTGCATAACCGGGAGCGGCAATCACAATAGCGGCATCGATAAAGCCCGGGTAACTTACCGCCCATTCAAGCGCCTGCATCCCGCCCATTGAACCGCCAACCACCATCGCAAGATGATGAATCCCAAGTACATCAAGCAGCCTTTTCTGCGCCCGCACCATATCTTTAATAGTAACCTCAGGAAATTGCATACCATAAGGTCTACCGGTAGCCGGGTCAGGCGAAGCAGGGCCTGTTGTCCCCTGACAGCCGCCAAGTACATTGGCACAAATGACATAAAACCGGTCAGTATCAAGCGTCCGTCCCGGGCCAATTAAGGGTTCCCACCAGCCTTGTTCATCATAGTGCTCATGCGAGGCAGGATGGCTGTCACCAGTCAGTGCATGAGCCACCAGGATAACATTATCACGGTCATCTGAAAGCGTACCATAGGTTTCATAGGCAACCGTTATATCTGTCAAACAGCCGCCTTGCACCAATTCAAACGGGTTCTCCGGGCTGGCTATCTGGGCCTGCTTAAGCTGTGACCGCCATTTAAAGCCAGGGAAAAAGGTAACAACCATGGACTACGCCCCCTTCTTTTAAGCTATTTGTAGCTAACATGTAAAAATAAATGCCCCCTCATAGAGGGGGCATATGTACATATACCTAATCCCCTCTCATCTCCCAGGAATATCTACTGATTCCTGCTGGAATTAGCACCTTACGCGTAAATACGCCGGTTGCCGGGTGTCATCGGGCCAGTCCCTCGACCTCTCTGGATAAGAGTTAGTATGAAATTATTGGCTAGTTGTATAAATGATATCGAAGCTGAAACCATTTGTCAAGTATATCCTGCAAATATTACTGCAACCTGGAGAGGAATTTTCAGGCCGAACATATTATAATAGATACATGGATTTCGTCCCCAAAATAAGCCGCTCAGGCATAAACGTAAGGAGCCTTATTATGAATGGATTACATGAGTTATACAATACCCTGCTGAATGCCTACGGTCAACGGAATTGGTGGCCTGCCAAGACCCCCTTTGAAATGATGGTTGGTGCCATCCTGACACAAAACACCACCTGGACCAATGTAGAAAAGGCTTTAGTCAACTTAGGCGACCGGTTATCCCCAACCTTTATCGCCGGGGTAGATCTCGGCGAACTGGCACAGCTCATTCGTTCCAGCGGGTACTATAATCAAAAAGCCGTCAAACTAAAAGCACTGACACAATGGTATGCGGGCTATGGGTACAATATTGAAAAAGCAGCCGCAAGCGACGGCGAAGTACTCCGGACTGAACTGCTTGCCGTAAAAGGTGTCGGCAGGGAAACCGCTGATTCTATCTTGTTATATGCCCTGAACAAACCCTTTTTTGTGGTGGATACCTATACGAAACGCATATTACACAGGATTGGTTATGATATACCCGGTACCTATGACGGCTTGCGGCTGGAGATTGAGGAAAATCTGCCCAGGGATGTGTATCTCTATGGTGAATTTCATGGTCTTATTGTTGAGCATGCCAAGCGACATTGCAAAAAGAAGCCCTCCTGCGAGGGCTGTCCTGTTGAGAGCGTTTGCCGGCAACGCAGCTAAGTTTAGGCCATCATCTCCAGAAAAGCCTGTACCCTTGTTTTAATTTGCTCAACGTCACCCTGGGAATAATCGGTCTCTATCTGCAGAAATGGGGTATTACCGTTCTGTTTTAGAAACTCTTTGACTATCCGGCTCTCAACATTGTAGGTATGGCAGCCCTGCCAGGTAATATCAACAACACCGTCAACCCGGTAATCCTTAACCAGCTGGACAAGCTGCTGCATACGGGTAGGATTCGGGCTCATACATGAACAGGGAATTGCCAGATATTTTTCGGCAATAGCAACAAGGGGTGGCTTTGTTTCGTCTACAAGCGTAACATACTGCTTCATGCCTGAACAGTTTTCAATGTACACAACAGCCGCATCACAGTCTTCTACAATCTTTATCACCTTGTCAGCACCTACGCCTGTCGGCACACCGGTAACCAAAATCCGTTTTGCCCCTTTAGGCTTCGCAGCTTCTCCGTTGGCTACGCTATCCTCAATATCACTGATAACAGCCTTAATTTGCTCGGCGAACTCAGTCCGGTCTGTTACGAAATTCCGGCCCCAGAGAAGCTTCAGAAAGTCTTGTCCAGTCATTGGTACCGGGTCATTTTTCATATATTCTGCCAGCTGCTGCATCAGCCGGCGTTCTTCATTAAGTACTTTTATCGCGTCCTGCAATTTTTCATCAGTAATTGTAGTGCCAAGCTCAGCTTCCAGAAGCTCTTTTAATAGCCTTACCTCATTTAGCCAATAAGCCTTATCACTTTCGTCAAGATAACTCTGGGGCATTTTCATTACATGCACAGGCTTAAAGGTTTTCATAAGCTCAAACATTTTTTTCTTACCGTCGCAGGTTGTTTCGCCAATAATAAGGTCCGCATATAGAAAATAGGGGCACTTATCGGTTACCGCCAGACCATAGGAAGACTTGATGAGCGGGCAAAAGTTGCGAGGCAGTGTTTTTTCGCCGTCAGGGATTCCTTCTTCTTTGGTTGCACACAGGGAAAACCCCAAAGCACCGGCCGCCAGCACCAGTTCCTGCGGGGCATAAACACAGTAAAAACCTACAACTTTTTTCCCTGTTTCCTTAATATCTTTGAGCATAGTAAACGCATCTGCCATTAACTTCTCCCCCATTTATATGTATTTAATAAAAACTACCTGGCAGCATCCCAAGCATATAATGCCGCCCCAATTGATCCGGCAAATATCGCCTGGGCAGAGGTAATAACCGGCAAACCCAGCCTGGCCTCAAGCTGCAGCCTGAGTGCCCTGTTTTGAGCCACACCGCCGGTGAAAGCAACCGGCGCCAGCGGTTGAATCGCGGCTGCCATAACTGCCACCCGGTTAGCAATCGAAGTGTATAAAGCAGCAATGATCGCTTCACGGGAAACACCTCGATTAACAAGACCGATAACCTCAGATTCGGCAAATACTGTACACATAGAGTTTATCGTACACACCTGGCCGCCAGCATCGGCCTCAATACTCCCAATATCAGCAACATCAAGCCCCAACGCATTAGCCATAACCTGCAAAAACCGGCCTGTCCCGGCTGCACATTTATCATTCATGATAAAATCCTGAACCTTACCACAGTCATCTACCCTAATGGCTTTAGCATCCTGTCCGCCAATGTCAATGACCGTCCTGGCCTCAGGCAATAAATAACCTGCCCCTCTGGCATGGCAGGTTATTTCTGTCATGGCTTTGGTTACAAACGGTAGATTGAGCCGCCCATAACCGGTTCCCACGATATATGCAGCTTGCGTATGGCCTTGTCCGGCAAGCACGGTCTCCAGCAAACCGGCAGCCTGTTCTTTCGGGTTCCAGCTGGATGGACTGAGGCTGTTTTCGAATGTTTCACCATCGTACAAGCTAATTTTAATCGCCGAAGAACCAGCATCAATACCAACAACTATTTTATCTTTCATAAACCACCTATCTGTCTC
>NZ_DATMXX010000277.1:0-10771 GCF_035561255.1 Sporomusa sp.
GAAAATTGATTTTTCCGCTATTGCGAAAGTCGGCGACAAGCCCAAAGGGCTCCTGATCACTTTGTTTGTCAATTGGGTAGTAAAGCCGTTCAGTATGGCCTTTTTGGGCTGGCTGTTCTTTAAGCAGCTCTTTATTGGTCTGATTGGAGCCGATATGGCCAATCAATACATGGCAGGCGTTATTATTCTGGCAGCAGCGCCCTGCACGGCCATGGTGTTCGTGTGGAGCTACCTGACTGACGGCGATCCGGCCTATACGCTCGTACAGGTGGCCATTAACGATCTCATTATGCTGGTGCTGTTTGCGCCGATTGTCATGTTCCTGTTAGGGGTTTCCGATATCGTTGTACCCAAAGACGTGCTGTTCATGTCGGTGTTCTTATATATTGTCATTCCGCTGATTGCCGGTTATCTGACCCGGCGGGTGCTTATCTCCTCGCATGGCGAGGAATGGTTCAATACTAGGTTCCTGGCCCCGTTAAAACCGGTGACTATTATCGCCCTGTTGGTGACGCTTATTATTATCTTTGCCTTCCAAGGAGAAGTGATTACTAATAACTGGTTCAGTATTGTGTTGATTGCCATTCCCATCCTGATTCAGGTCTACTTTAATTCGACGCTGTCCTATGGTTTGGCTAAATACTTCAAAGTGCCTCACAGCATTGCCGCACCGGGAGCGTTGATCGGCGCGAGCAACTTTTTTGAGTTGGCGGTAGCGGTGGCGATATCCCTGTTCGGTTTGCAGTCCGGGGCCACACTGGCGACAGTGGTGGGCGTCCTGGTGGAAGTGCCGGTCATGTTGTCGGTGTGCAGCTTCTGCAACCGGACCAAGCACTGGTTTGATACCGGAGTGAAAGAAGTGGATAAAGCACAAGGGTAGGTGTAAAGAGGGGTAGCAGGGTAAATGCCTGCTAAGGATATAAGCCAAATGCTTTAGGGGGAAATTTCCAGGCTTATACAGGCCACCTAGTGAAGTATTAGGTTGATCTTTGGTCGATTGAGCAAATAAAAGCTGGTCAAGGCCAAGATACCTGCCCCCAGCAAAACGTTTCCCACTCCAAACAGACTTGTCAGATAGCCTCCAGCTAACATGGAAATAATGGCGGGAGGGGTCAGTAGCGCGGTGACTGAACCATAAACTCTTCCCCTGATTTCAACCCGTGTTGCTTTATCGCGCAAGGAATGAAGACCTACAAGTGTTGCATAAAAGACAATATAACTAAAAAAAATAACAATCAGTGCGGCGTAAAAGTCGTGCAGCAGGCCGAGAATGATAAAAGAAGCGTAATGAAGAGACATTCCCCAGAAAATCACTGACGAATAAGGCACTCGCTTAACCACCCAGGGACCGGCCAAACTGCCTAGAATGCTTCCCAGTCCAATGGTTGTCATGAACAATCCATAGTCTGTGTCACTTCCTAAAAGATAGGATTTAATATAAATCACAAATAATGAAACCTGCAAGCCAATAAACAGTCGCCACAAAATACCTACAGAGAGCAGAAATCTAACATCAGGGTTTCCTCGCGTATATTGCAGGGCTTCTTTAAGGTTGATCATAATTTTCCGCTCTCTTTTTATTGTGTTTGCAGCCGGTAACCGGATTCTGATGCAAACTAGCGCTGACAGGCAATAGATCATGCCTGTGCAATAGAACAATGAGGCTACACCCCAGGCAGCACTGGCAGCTCCTGCCAGCACCGGGGCGCATACTTTAGCTGAATTCAGTAAAATTAACACCAGTGAATTACCACGCAAATAATTGTCTTGCGTCATGATTTCGGTCATCAGCGCTGTTCTGACATTGGCTATAAAAGTCAGAAATACTGCAATCAAGAGCCAGATTAGGTAAATCCAGGCAATGCTTGATTGAAGGGCCATCAAGGTAACCAGACAGCCTGTGATAGCGGTTGCCCAGGCAAAAACTTTTGTTCTACTGTTCTGATCGGCGACAATGCCATAAAATGAAGCAAAGAGCCGCGGCAGAAATGTCAAAGCAGCAAAAAGCCCCACTTTAAAAGCGCTCTGACTCACTTCGTACACATAGATCGTCATACCAAAAAAGATAAATTCGTACCCGAAAGCCGACAACAGATAGGCAACCAGGAAGTTAGCCATATTCTTTTTGTTTGCTGTCTGCATGTTACTCCCCTCCTTACAGGCAACCTTTGTTTCTCCAGCCGATTGTTTCGTGTTTCCTCTACAAGTTTTTTTCCATAAAACAAACTGCAAACGGCAGATGCTGATATTTTTTACTTTCTATTTCCAAGAATCCGTAAGCTTGATACCAGCGTTTTAGCTCAATATTCTCATTCATTATACCGATAGAGATTTTGGTACCTCCCATTTGGCGCACATAATCGCAGACAAAGTTTATGATTTTTCCACCGGCCCCTTGTCGCCGGTAGGGGGGAAGCACTGCTAATTTCTCCAGATAATAAACAGCCTCATTCGATTTTTCAACAGCCACGAATCCGATTTGCTGTGTTTCCAGAAAAACTCCGAAAAACACAACACCTTTATTTCTAAGTTTGCCTAATCTGGCTTCATCAATAAACGCAGGATGCGTAGGGGCTGTTTCCGGTGTTAAAGCGAAGCTGGCTGCTACTGTCGAAAAAGCTTCCTGTATTACCTGTAGACTTATCTTCAACCCTAGCTCATTTGTTATTTTCCGGATCGCTAAACCTTCCATAGTACCACCTCCAAAACAGATTTTAGAATACTACCTGAGAGGTATGGCTGAATGAGAATTTTACCAAACTGTTTTGCTGTTTTGCTATAATAGGAGTACGTATTGTATTGTAACTGGGACAATGATTGTTTTATTGTATTTTCTTGCTGTTTATGAATGTAAATAAAGCATTGTATAGTGCCGGGCGGTGAATTGTGTGAATGAGAAGATCCAGTTTTTGCGGGCTAAGGATGTACCGGGTCTGGAGTTATACCGGAGCGCTTCTGTTACCCGGGCAGTCTCCCGGCACATCCACCGGGTCTTTAGCCTGAGCGTGGGGGAAGGGGGAGTAGGGATTCATGAGACTAGGCAGGGGAAGCAGTATATAACACCCGGCAGTATTCTGGTTGTAAATGTTGATGAGACACACAGCAGCAGCGTACCGGGCGGCTATACCTATTCAAGCAGCTCCATCCGGATAGATCCAATACTGCTCAGTACGCTGCTGCTGCAAATCACTGGCCGGCAGCATGAGGCTATCCACCTTCAGCAGCCGGTCATATACAATCAGGAACTGGCCCAACAGATTCGTATCTTACACAGACTGCTGGGAGAAGCCGGATCAAGGCTGGAAAAGGAATGGCTGTTACTGGATACTCTGGCGACACTTTATGCCCGTTACGCATGCGAAGGGCTAAAACCTGCTGCACACGGAAACGAAAGCACTCCGGTATCGCGTGTTTGTGAGTATCTGCAAGACTGCTTTAATAAAAATATATCACTGGAGCAACTAGCAGTTGTTGCGGGCCTTAGTGCGTTTCACTTATCCCGCGTGTTTACAAAAGAAATCGGTGTGCCGCCTCATACCTATCAGCTTCAGATCCGCTTGAAAAAAGCCACTGATTTGCTGGCTGCCGGTAAACCGCTGGTAGAGGTAGCCCTTGCAACTGGTTTTTGTGACCAAAGCCACTTTCAGAAAGCCTTTAAAAGAAAATTTGGCATTACTCCCGGACAATACCAATGGTAAATCCGGCCCTTAAAAAAGAAGCGCAGCTGTACTCATTAGTACGCTTCGCTTCTTTTTTGTGATTTAAAGCAGATGGTAGTATGCCGTACTGAAGCCCTATTTTTTAGATATATATTGACATGTCTATTACTTTATAGTTTAAGCTTCCTAATATAAGCTTAAATTGGCCGAAAGAGAAGATTTATTCTGGTGGTTCGCTCAATTCAGCTGCTAGTGTAGTATATTATGTAATTTTATTTTCAAAGTGAGGTGTATATAAGTGTTATTAATTAATCGCAGCTTTAGATTGCTTTGGTTTGGTCAGTTAGTATCACAATTAGGCGACAAAGCGTATAACATTGCATTGATGTGGTGGCTGTTTGAAAAGACTGCATCACCATTTTTTGTTAGTTCTTTTTTGATCGCCTCAATGCTGCCAGAATTGATTTTCGGTCCATTGGCCGGGGTGTATATCGACCGCTGGAACAAAAAGAAAATCCTGGTTGCCGCTGATTTTGCTCGTGGCATTATTATCTTAACGCTTGCAGCTCTCTATCAGTTAAATCTTTTGGCAATATGGCACATCTATATTGCCGCTTTCTTTATATCGCTCTGCTCGGCGTTATTTAATCCCACTACTATGTCGGTAATCCCCGCTGTTGTTGAAAAAAACGAACTTCAGCAGGCAAACGCTTTAAGTCAAATGATAGCAGGGGCGGTAGCAATCATTGGCCCGCTATTAGGAGCATCTAGTGTTGTCATGTTAGGTTACACGGGGGTGCTTATATTTAACAGCTGTTCCTATATAATATCGGGGATTGCTGAGGCTTTTCTGAAAATAATGGCAATAGATGCTGTCGTGAAAGAATCAAGCAAAGAATCAATATTTTTTAGCATGCTAGAAGGGTTTCGCTACATTCGCGGGGATCTGCGTGTGTCAACACTAGTAATTTTGGTTGCTGTCGTTCATGTGTTTGTAGGAAGTATTGCTGTTGCTATGCCTTTTTTAGCAAATATATTGAAGGGAAACGGTCTGAATAATTTGGGAATACTGCAAGCTGCCTTCGGTGGTGGAATGATTGTTGGTGCAGTTTATATTTCTAAATATGCGCGAAATCGCTTTAAAGGGTTACATCTCCTGTATGCTATCGTATGTATGGGAGTGGGAATTTTAATGCTGGGAGCACTGCAGCTAACCTATATCCACACAGTAGAACCCTACGCAATAATATGTATAGTAATAGGTATGTGTATCGCTGTGATAAGCGTGTTCTGGCGAACACTTGCTCAAATTTGTGTCCCGGAAGAAATGGCCGGGCGGGTTTTTAGTGTATTGTCTACTACCGGGGATATTTCTTTACCTATTTCGATGGGCGTGTTTGGTCTGCTGTTGAATTTTACAACTAATGCAGAATTACTTTCATTGGCAGGAGTTTTCCTAATTCTTATCGGAACAGGAATAGTATATAAAAGACGAATATTTTTTGAGGATATTACAGTTCCTAAGGGAAAAATACCGGAATAAATAGAACGTTGTATCTATCTATGTGTTGATGGTTTTTAGATGGGAGTGGGGTTATGATGTTTACGATTGGCAAACTAGCCCATAGGTTTAATCTATCCAGAAGTACGC
The DNA here is from genome assembly GCF_035561255.1 of Sporomusa sp. Classification (GTDB taxonomy): domain Bacteria; phylum Bacillota; class Negativicutes; order Sporomusales; family Sporomusaceae; genus Sporomusa. The sequence continues at coordinate 5,311 of NZ_DATMXX010000277.1, forward strand.
TGCTATACTATGATTCAATTGGACTATTATCTCCTGCCGAGAGAGGCAACAGCAACTATCGGTTATATTCTGAAACCGATTGTCAGCGATTGGAGCAAATTGCTATATATCGGCAAGCTGGATTATCACTTCGACAAATTAAAGAAATATTAGATAATACAAAATGTAATATAGCGGCTAGCTTGGAAACAAAAATAGAAGAGATAAACGATGAAATTAATATGCTTAGGCAGCAACAGCATTTTATCATTCAGTTTCTACAGAATAACCAACTCTTAGAACGAGTAGGTATAATACCAAAAGATGCATTGGTCGAGTTACTGCAGTCCGCCGGAGTCGATGAGTGGACTCAGTGGAAATTCCATAATCAATTTGAAAAGAAATTTCCTGAAAAACATGAGTCATTTCTGCAATTACTTGGGCTGAATCCCGAGCAGATTATTAAAATCAGGGAGTGGTCACATACAGACCAATGTTTGAACTAGCGTTCAGCAGTTATAATAAGCGCAGCCGTTCTCCCGTTACCTATTGCTCCTCGTATCGTAGTTTCTTATTAGTTCTTTTCTGGCAGAGTTGGAATATGGTCAGCGTAGTTATAAGCAGACAGAGCCAGGCCAGCCAGTCGCCGGTCTGGCTGTACAGGGATTGGCCGCCGCCGAGCGGCACTTCGCTGAGCAGGCTGGCCTCACCGGCGGCCGTGCCGGTGACTGTTACGCCCAGGAGACGGCCCCGGCTGTCACTGACAGTCAGCAGGCCCCACTGGGCCGCACGGGCTATGGCATAATTGCCTTCAACGCCCCGCATGACGGCAATGCGGGCATGCAGCCAGCCGTCATCGTGGAAATCTAGCGCCGGCACAAACAGGATACCTGCTTCCTGCCGGCTGTATTCCCTGGACGGCTGGACAAAATCCAGATCCTTGCAGATGGCAATTCCAGCGCGATTGTCTATGCCGGTGTCCAGCAATGCGAGGTCTTTTCCTGGTGTGTACCGGTTTTCATAGGCTGGCAGCAGATGTTGTTTATGGTAGGAGTGGAGCAGAGATCCATCCGGGGCAAATACCAGGGCGGCATTGTACAAATGATCTTCCTGAAGGCTGAGCCCGGCAATGAGGGTGACTTTGTTTTTGTCTGCTGTCTGGATCAATACGGACAGACCCGCCTCACGGGCGGCGGGAGTTAAGAAAGCGATTTTTTCCGGTAGCAGGACAACCTGGGCTCCGGCGGCTGCCAGTGCGTCAGTGCTGTGGCTGTAGTTACGCAGGGTATTGGTTATGGATTCGATGTTCTCGCTGCGCAGTTCTTCTCTGGTTGCAGGTATAGCGGCCAGCCCGACTTTAAGAACAGGGCCATCTCCCGGCAGGTAGAGCCGGGAGATGCCAAAGAGGAGGACTGCCAGCAGTAACCCGCCGGTAAGCAGGCCTGTTACGTAATAGCTGCTTTGGTTCCGGCAGTGCCAGAGAACAGCCAGACTGGCGGGAATCAGCATGAGCAGAAAGGTAATGCCCCAGATACCGGTCAGGGAAGCCAGCTGGATGACTGGGAGATTGAAAACCTGGGTATAGGCCAGGCTTTCAAAGGTACCGAAAGAGGAAAAGAGTGAACGGACAAACTCATACGACGTCCAGAAAGCGGCAAAGGCAAATGGCGCGAAGGTCTGGTGCTTCTCCTGGACTAATGTGCGGAACAGCAGGACAGATGCAGTAAAAATGACCGCATTCAGCACGGTTGTGCCGGCAAAGAGCAGCGGAGGCAGGTAGCCAAACTGGTTCATGGCCCCGAGGACGTAAGCCGGGAACGCGGCAAGCGCCGCCTTCCCGGCGTGCACCTGTAAGGCATACAGGCATACCGGCAGCGGTGCGAGCCAGGTCAACAGCCAGTTGTCGTTAAATCCGGTGGAGTAAAAGAACAGCACAGCACTCAGGCTGGCAGCAATGAACAAAGGACGAGGAAAATAACTTGTTACGGTTTGTAATGCGGGCATATTGAGGCCCCCTTTTTGTAACTTTATTGGATAGTTTCGCCAGGTATGTGGGAAATCCTTTGGATATGACACAGCATTCAAAGGCAATTTCTTGACAGCCGGGACGAGAAAAGATATAGTTTACATGACTACATATGCAGGCGGTGTGTGATGAAAAAGTGTTCCTGTGATTCCGATATGTGTGAAGAGTTGTGCGAGCATCCCCAAACCGTTTGTCAGGCCAGGGGCGAGATGGTGCCGGAGGCGGATGTACAGCAAGTTACGGAAATGTTCCGGTTGTTGGGTGACATGAATCGATTTAAAATTTTGCAAGCGTTATCTAAAAGGGAATTATGTGTCTGCGATATTGCAGCAGTAGTGCAGATGGGCCAGTCGGCGGTCTCGCATCAGCTTCGGTTACTGCGCGGTGCCCGGTTGGTCAAATACCGCAAAGAAGGTACACTGGCCTGGTATTCATTAAATAATAATAATATTGCTATTTTACTGCAGTATGGGGTGGACCATGTCCGGCAAAATTAAGAATAGGTTTTGTGATAATGAGTAAAGGACTGACATGCGCAGAGCAGGTCAGTCCCTTTTTATTTTATTATATCGGCTATATACAACGCGTTAAAGTCTTGCAGTCGGGTGGTGTGTTGGCACAAGCGGAAGTCAAGCGCCAGCGGTGGAGCGTTGTCAATGCACCACCCGACTGCGCCTGCAAACTTCTTTAATGCGGAATATATAGCAAAGCTGTTAGCTTATCTTCTGCATTAAGCGCATGCCGTTCAGGGTTACCAGAATGGAAGACCCCATATCGGCCAATACTGCCAGCCATAAATCAACGAATCCAGCAAACGTTAACACTACAAAGATAATTTTGATGAGAATGGAAAAACCAATATTCTGCTTAATGACTGCGACTGTTTTACGGCTTAGGTTGATGACATAGGCGAGTTTTCCCAGATCATCGGCCATCAGCGCAATATCTGCTGTTTCCAGTGCCGTATCCGAACCAGCCACACCCATGGCCACACCAACATTAGCCGCCGCCAGTGCCGGGGCATCATTGACGCCGTCGCCGACCATTACGACATTGCCGAACTCTTTTGTCAGTTTTTGCACAGTAGAGACTTTGTCTTGCGGCAGCAGATCGCTATAGTACGAATCAAGACTGAGTGTTTTGGCGATGGAGCCGGCAACCCGGCTGTTGTCGCCTGTCAGCATCGTTACATGTTTCATGCCGGCTTGCCGGAGTGACCGGATGGCATTCTTACTGTTTTCACGCAGGGTATCAGCGACCGCAATCATACCCAAAATCTCTTTGCCGGAGCCGATGATCATTACCGTTTTGCCCTGTTCTTCCAATTCGATCATGTTGTCTTTAGCTTGTACCAGGCTCAAGCCCAACTCTTCAAATAAGCGCAGGTTGCCAATATAGATCGTTTGACCATTGATATCCGCTTGTGCGCCGCGACCAACCAAAGCCTTAAAGTTTACGGCTGGCTGCAGGGATAGATCCTTTGCTTTTTCGACAATGGATACCGCCAGGGGATGTTCAGACCATTTCTCAACAGCCGCTGCCTGGGCCAGGAGGCTCTGCTCATTATTATCACCCAATGGCAGAATATCGGTAACAACCGGGCGGCCATGGGTTAGGGTACCGGTTTTATCAAAGGCGATGGCTTGAATGGCGCCGATTTGTTCCAGATAAGCGCCGCCCTTAATGAGGACGCCATTGCGGGAAGAATTACCGATGGCTGATACAATTGATACCGGCGTGGAAATGACTAGGGCACACGGGCAGGAAATGACCAGCAGCACCAGTCCTTTATAGAACCAGGGAGCAAACTCCTGGCCAAAGAGGAGCCAGGGTATGATCATTACACCGGCGGCAACGAGCAAGACAGCAGGTGTATAATATTTGGCAAAGACATCGACAAATTGTTGGGAAGGCGCTTTCTGCGCCTGGGCTTCTTCGACAAGATGCATAATCTTGGACAGCGTCGAGTCAGCTGCAATCCGGGTTACCTCAATCTCTAAAGCACCGTGTTCATTGACTGTACCGGCATAAACAATACTACCAGTTGTTTTTTCTACAGGGAGTGATTCACCGGTAATGGTTGCCTGGTTGACGGCTGACAGGCCGCTTCTGACGATACCGTCCATGGCAATGCGTTCCCCTGGTTTGACTATAATGATATCGCCAATCACGATTTCTTCTACCGGCAGGTTTTGCTCGGCACTATTACGCAGTACCCTTGCTTCCGGTGGAGCCAGCTCCATCAGTGCCCGGATGGATTGTCTCGTTTTATCCATGGTGTATGTTTGCAAGGTATTACCAAAAGAAAACAGGAAGGCAACACTTGCACCTTCGCTCCATTCGCCAATGGCCGCAGCGCCAATGACGGCAACGGTCATGAGAAAATTCATGTCGAAAGACAGGGAGCGCAGGCCGTATAATCCGCTTTTAGCGGCATGGTAGCCGCCGATGATAGCCGCTATGCTGTATAATGGGATTAGTAGAGATTCACTGAACTGCAACCAGTCCAGGACAGTGGTGATTGCCAGCAGGATGCCGGATAGGATCGTTGCTTGCGTGCGCTTATTGGTCCACCAGGCAGTTTTCATTTCCGGGCGACGTGCACCCGATTCCTCACGCTCGGCTTTATATCCGGCCTGTTCTACAGCCTGCATAATGGCAGTTATGGCAGTTGTGTGCTCTACCGTCATTTTGCCGGCAGCAAAATTTACTTGGGCTAAGCTTACTCCCGCTAGCGCGGCAATTCGCTTTTCTAGCTTCGCGGCGCAATCACCACAGTCGAGGCCGGAAACCCGAAACACCGATTTGTGTCCTCCTGTTTGTCCCTGCGCCGGGGGAATGAGCGTGGCTTGATAGCCAAAGCCACTGACTGCTTTTTCAATCTGCATCGGCTGTATGTGAGAACTGTTGTAGGTTACTTTCATCTTTGCAGTAGCAAAATTGACTTTGGCGTCGGTGATGCCAGTGATTTTGCCAATGCCTTTTTCCAATTTGGCAGCGCAATCGGCGCAATCAAGACCGGCTACGGTAAAATTGCTGGTTAGAGTAGTAGCCGCGATTACGGTTTTCGTCTTTGCCTGTGGCAGTTCATCACTGCCACTGCAACAATCGCAAGCTACTGGCGCCAGGGTGGTTGCTGCAGTTCCGTCCGGGCAGCAATCACAAGCAGGCTCGGCAGCCTCTACGGGATTTGCCGGCGGACAACAACTGCAGGCTGCTGCCGGTTCAGGTTTGGCTGATTGTTCGGAGGCTGGTGAACAGCAGCTGTTCTGGCAGGCTGTTTTCTTGGGCAGAATATTTCCTGACATCTTTTTGAAGTTCATATTGGTTCACTTCCTATCCATGTTTAATATGTTCTATACCTGGATACAGCCGATTGGCCCATTTCCACACTTGCTGCGATAGCACTGAAACATAATGCCTGGCGGAACAAGTAGTATCTTCTTAATTATATTA
>NZ_DATMXX010000278.1:0-6815 GCF_035561255.1 Sporomusa sp.
ACATTAATGGTATAATGAAAATGGAACTCTTTTTTTGAGTCTGTCCTAGTTTCTGACCTTTTTTTATGAGGGGGAAACTTGCTTTAATCATATCCGGAAGATCTTTTATAATATCAGAAATGGTTGTGAACATTTATAAAATGCGACAGGGACGGTTCTTGCTGTCGCGTTTATGATTAGCGACTAGCGGTTAGCCCTACACTTTACAAACGGGTAATTAGCTATATATAACCAGATTCGTATCCAACATATTTAAGGTTAAAAATGCGACAAGGAGAACGTCCTCTGTCGCATTACGCAATTTTATTATCATTTGCGAATCGTACTTGTACAAACCTAGCATCTCTGTCATATCAGTTCTAAACCTATTCGTACAATAATTGTACTTTTGGTACTGATAAAAGAAAAAAATCACATCGATTCGAGAAGAATTTTATTGGGCCTGATTTCGTTTAGGCTTCATCCGCAGTATTCGTCTTCATAATGCTCCGGCATAATACATCTGCAATTTTATGCATAGAATCAGTAAAAGATATAGAATTGTTTACGGAAAAGCTTTGATCCATCAATTCTTTCGTTGTAGCATCAAAAATTATTCTTAGTATTGTCAAATCAAGAGAATCAATAGCACGAAAATATCCAGCCTCAATACCTTGTGTTATTAAAGATTCAATAATTTCCCACTTTTCGTTCCGGGACTGCTGAATTTTATTCCATTCTTCCGGAAAATGGCGCTTTAAGTCAAACATGAAGCCCATACTTACATCCATGGGGGGATGGGCCAATAATACCGCCTTTAATTTCTCAGGAACATGCAACGTATTATTTTCAAGTATGTCCTGCCTCTGTTGGCGCAGGCTTGCCAAGGCCAGATCCACTATAGCTCCGATCACCTCTTCTTTCGATTTAAAATGTGCATACAAGGTGCTTTTGCTAATTGACAGGCGTTTTACGAGGTCACTCATTGTAAACTTTATACCAAATTTGTTTATATCTTCTATTGCCGCTGCGATAATTTGATTACGCAAACGGATCACCATCCTTTGTCAACCCGACAGTACCAAAAATGTATTTCCGTTACTATACTAAGCGATTTTTCCTTCCACGTCAACACAAGAATCAGCTTTTTTTTCGCATTTCCTTCTTTGAAATACGGAGAGAATCGTGGCGAGAATCGGGCAAACAACCTGTCGGTAACTATCTTCGCCTGGGCACTCATCTGCCCCATGTAAACCGGCGAGCCGAGAACAAGGGCATCGGCCTGCTCAAGCGCGTCATAAAGTTTCTGCATGTCGTCGTTGATAATACAGCCCCGATCGCCCTGTTTGCAGCCCTAACAACTCCGGCACGGTTTGATATCAAGATCCATCACCGTAGCGCGTAAGCGACTTCGAATCCACCGTGAACGTGTATTGGCTGCTAACCCCTGGATCGACATACTCTTCTACGATTTCCTTATGATACAGGTTGCAATTTGCCGGGCTCTCTTAGCGCAACAGCCGCTTATTTGCTTATATTAAGATTTGACAAGGTTTATTAACATCTATTAACATTTATAGAACGTTTATACAGATTTATGTTATTATCTTAGCGTATAGTGTACTAGCCAAATGTAAGGCCCTGGAATATAAAAAAATACATATTTAGCATACTTATCGAAAGGTAAGGACGCAAAGCCATGGATCTAAGGGCGAGGATGCCTATGACTGCCAGGTTGCCGTTTGGTTTAACCGCTAAACGCCTCATAAACCAGCTATGGGGCTGGTTTATTTGTTTGGCAAAACTTATTGGTAGTAAATGAAACGGAGTGTGATAAAAATTATGTCAAGAGCAGCGTTACGTATTTTTACGCAAATAAACCGCCCCTCCCGCGCTTTGCTTGATAGTTTTTCACGAATACCGACAGCCAATATAGCACACCACCTGCATCGCAGATCATGCATGAATAGCAAAATTCGCCCACTGAACGACATCCCGTTAGTTGGACCGGCTATTACCGTTACATCCCGCGCAGGTGGTACTCTCATGCTGCATAAGGCGCTTGATATTGCCCAACCTGGCGATATTATTGTGGTAGATGCCCAAGGTGACCTGACCTACTCCGTTATGGGAGAATTGATGGCTTTGTGGGCCAAGCAAAGAGGTATCGGCGGGTTCGTTATTGACGGTGCTATTCGCAATGCAGGAACACTAAAAAAGATGGATATGTCCATTTATGCGGCAGGAGCCAATCCGGCAGGGCCTTATACAGACGGCTCCGGCGAAATTAATATCCCCGTCACTTGTGGGGGAGTTGTTGTTTATCCCGGCGATATATTGGTCGGTGACGAAGATGGCATTGTCGTAATTAACCCGAAACATGCCCCCACTTTGTTAGAAAAATGCCTGGCAGAAACCCACGCAGTCATCAAAGCAACAGAAGAAATAGCTAATAAGCTCTGGGACCGCACATGGATTGATCAGGCGCTTAAACAACGGGACGTTATCATAGAGAATCGTAAATTCCCCCGGATCGATATCGAGGCGCCTGTGACGATTAAAGTGAACGGGTCGGATCAGCATCTACATGCCCTTGCGCTGAATATCAGCATGGATGGAATACTGCTGCAAATTAAAGAGCATTTTGATATCAATTTACCCATTCTGCTGTCTTTACCGAAGGAGTTAGGCAACCTGAAGGTCGCGGCCAGAGTCGCCTGGCAACAGGATGATCATATTGGCTGCAGGTTTGCGGATATGCCTGAGGAAGATGCACGGGCTATTTTTGATCTTATTTGGTATTTACATAGGAAAAATAATCCGGGGTTAAGCAGCCCCAATCCCTTATGACCAGCTAGGGAAGCGGTTTTATTTGTTGTCAAAACAGATTATGAAAGGAGTTTGGCGAGATGGAGTTGACCTCATTACAGAAAATAATACTGGAGTATATTGATTACAACCAGATGAGTACAACGGAAATAGCCGATGCTATGCATAAGACGGGAGAGTTGGATCCCAAATTGCAGGTTTTATTGCCTGGCAGCAGAGTAGCGGGGATCATTCACTATATTCCTGCGTTCAACGGTTCCAATTATCATGTACATAATTATATCCGCAATACCCCTAAAGACGCTGTAGTGTATATTGATGCAGTGAATTGCGACGGCAAAGCGATTATTGGTGATCTGATTGCAAAATATATTTTTTTCTATCGTCAGGCCCAAGGAATCGTGGTTAGCGGCTTGGTACGCGATGTTCAACAACTGATCAAAGAAAACTATCCCATGTGGACCTATGGCCGGTCGCCAATCGGTTGTATCAATACAGACACCGGCTTCGACGAGGCTTATTATAACAAACGTGAACAGGAGTTGAACGGTGGAATCATTATTGCTGATGATTCTGGTGTTATCGTAATCAAAAAAGACCAAATTACCCAACATATGCTGGAACGATTAGAGTTTCTTGGCAAACAGGAAGCTATCTGGTCTGATTGCATTAATCGGCTAAGATGGGATACTTTTGATACTATTTGTTTAAAAAAATACAATGAACTTAAATAATCTGGAATAGCCAACTGCAAACTAACAGCTGCTGCTACGAACCACTGAAAATCATGGCTAGGATGTGAACAAATGAATTGGGATAGCCTTCCTTTATTAATAATACTGGCGTTATCTATTATCGGCAATAACCATACTGTAGCTGTTGCTGCCTTGGTTCTGTTGCTCATTCCCAGAATAGGTCTGGAAACTTATCTCCCGTTTATAGACAGGCACGGTATAAATATCGGCATTGTCATTCTGACAATCGCCGTCCTGAGTCCGGTTGCCCAGGGTCAAATAGCTATGAACGACATGCTGGCTATCTTCAAATCTCCAGTTGGCCTTCTCGCAGTTGTGATTGGGATTTTCCTGGCCTGGGTTGCAGGTCAGGGGGTCATTTATATGAAGGAGTCACCGGAAACAGTATCGGCTCTGATTGTCGGCACTGTTATCGGTGTTTGTTTCTTTCGCGGGCTGCCTGTCGGACCGCTGATTGCCGGCGGTTTGGTGGCGCTGATAGTAAATGTATTGGGGTTATTCAAACGATGAACATGCACGAGTAACTTACATTCGTACATTTCGACAAGGAGCTAATGACTAATGAAAAAAAAGTTTTTTATTCTGTTGATCATTATTAGTTGTGTCCCATTGCTCGGAGCCTCTCTTTTTTCTTTTTCGTTGTCTAATAAATCCCTACAGGCTGACTTCTATTCACTTAGTGCCAGTGAGCTGGAAGTACTAAAGTCGGAAACCCGCGATTATGTCGATAAGCACCTGGAAGTACTTAGAGGGACCGCCCAGACCGCCCCGGTAAGAAATTACGATCTCCCGGCGGCAGGTCAACTGCTGGGTGACACACAGAGAGTATTTACCGCCCTGGCCATGACCGTTGATGACAATAAAGGTAATCAGCTGGTGAGAGGCGATACTGCCAAATTGGTAAAAGTTGCCGACCGGGCTTTTTATCAGGAAGCTGTCAAAGGAAAAGATGAAGTAGTTTCCGAAGTCCTGGTTAGTAAGACAGACGGCAAGCCGGTAGTTGCTATCGCCACGCCGATACGTTCGGCCGATGGAGCAGTGACCGGCGTTTTGCAAGCCTCCATCAATCTCTCGTTCCTCAAAGACTTCGTCGTTAAGCGGTCACAAAACGGAGTTACCGCCTACATCCTCGATCAGGATGGAAAAATTACCGTCCATCCCGATGAACAGGTTTCAAACGAGCGCAAGGATATGAGCAGCCTCCCCTTTGTTCAAAAAGCAATGCAAGGTCAAAGCGGCAGGGAAGAAATCATCGACGAGAATGGTGTCCGCAAACTGGTCAATTATGTGTATGATCCTAAAACACGCTGGATTATATGCATGGAAAAATCCTTCGACGAATTTAATGCTAAAAATGACCGGCTACTCCTGGCAAATCTCACTATACTGCTGATAACTATTTTAGTGGTAGGATTCATCAGTGTTTTTGTTTCCAATCGCATCACCAGGCCTATTATTCAATTGGTAGACGCCACTGAAGCTATGAAAACCGGTAATTTGAACATTGAAATAACCAACCAGCAAAATGATGAAATCGGCAAGTTGGCGCAGAACTTCAATGCAATGGTTGGCGGACTCAAGAGCTTGCTTAGACAGGTATTAGTCACGGCCGAGGCAGTTTCGTCGTCATCCGAGCAGCTTACAGCTTGCGCAGCCCACTCTGAAGTTACAGCAGGGCAAGTCGCCAATTCCATTGCGAGCATTACTGACTCCGTCAATGAACAAGTGGCTACTCTTGATACTACCGCCTCGCTTATAACCGAAATTGTTGAAAACATTCAACAAATTGCTGCCGATTCCACTGCAGTTGCTTCCGTATCGGAAAGGACCGCTCAATCGGCAATGGACAGTGGCAAATCCATTGAACAGGCAGTGTCTCAAATGCAAAACCTCGCAGCCAATGTCGACGAATCCTCTAAGCTTGTAACAAAGCTGGATGATCGTTCTAAGGAAATTGGTCAAATTCTTGATACTATTTCAGGAATTGCCAGTCAAACCAATTTATTGGCATTAAATGCGGCTATTGAGGCGGCTCGCGCTGGCGAACAAGGACGCGGTTTTGCGGTTGTAGCTGATGAAGTGCGCAAGCTGGCGGAGCAATCACAAATCGCCGCCAAACAAATTGGCGAGTTAATTATCGAAATACAGGCAGATACAGCTAACGCCGTTGCCGCAATGAGCAAAAGCAGCGATGTAGTCAAATTGGAAGTCGCTATGGTCAGCAGCGTCGGCGATACCTTCAATGAAATTATTGCCATGACCAACCAGGTATCGGGACAAATTCAAGGTATCACTGCCTCCATAGAAACCATTGCCACGAATAGCCAGAACGTCTTGACTGCAGTCCAAGATATCGAATCCATGAGCAAAAACACAGTAACGCAGACAACCCAGGTTTCAGTCGCCACCCAGGACCAGGTTACGGCTATCGAAGAGGTACAGCACGTACTGGTCAATACGGCTGATGCATTGCAAAACGCAGTTAAAAAGTTTTCGTTATAAGGGGAAGGATCTCCACACCAAAAACCCTGTTGCAATTCTATGAATAATTACCATTAAATACAAAAGTTCCTGCAAATTATTAAAACATTTTGCAGGAACTTTAAAATTCTCTATATTTCTACCTACATACAATCAATCCATTTTTCGCAGTTATCAGTGGTACAGATTAATATCCAATCCCTAAAAGCCGGTGCTTTCCCTTCTTTGAAAATTCGCATGGTGGAGGCGAGAAAATCGCCTGCAAAAAGCGTCTGTTACAAAGCCAAACAATTCGCAGCTCACAAAACTCCCTATATTTGCATAAATGTGGATTATTGGTGGAGGCGATCCGTGGTCTTGCAGATGCGCCCGGTTTCTCCATAGGTGCCTTTGAGATAGTTCTATTCGCTCTAATTTCTTTCAACAGTGAGCGTTCTTAAAACATCTAAAAATTCCTTATTGGTGTATTGCAGAAGTTCTGATCTTGTTGGGATGAAATGAGGGTAAATGTGGAATAAACGGGGTCAGGCTTGACTTATTAATAAATTGACTTATTTCGATTTAATTTTCTGCCTGTTAATCCTATTGCCAAATTCTTATAATATTGGCTGATCAATTCATAATATTTTGGCTAATTGCATTTTTGTTTTATATCCCTATTAATCGCTTCATAAGTAATCGTTTTCTGCTACTACAACTTGAAAAGGAATCCTCAGGGTAAGAAAAACCCCTTCCTGTATCGTACAGGGAGGCTTTTTTCTTTATATGGGC
>NZ_DATMXX010000279.1:0-18924 GCF_035561255.1 Sporomusa sp.
TATTATGAAAATGAGGTGCCCTGGTTGTTCGAGGGAAATTTGCTGAAAAAATTCTGTTTAATAACAAGCATAATTCTGTTAGTGCCGCTTTTAAGTTTTGGGTTTTATACAGCTGAGCAGGAAAAAAAATATATTCTGCTGGAGAAGGAAGAGGAGTTACGTAATATCACTACGCTAATCGAGCGGAAAATCACGGTGAACTTTGAGGATATCCTTGCAAAAGAGAATGCTTATCAACTACCCGATGAGCAAAAAGCACTAATTTTGAATAAATATATGCAGCCAATCGTTGATAGCATATCCAGAGTCTACCCTAATTACGGTATAGGTATTGCGTCACGTGAGCTTGCAAGGCGTGTGGCTTTAGCACCAGGTTTTAGCGAAGATTTTATAACACAACCTGTATATCAAAACCTGGTTTCTAAAGTATATAACTATGGTGAACCGGATGTTTTTCAAGTTCAATCTGCTAATTGGGAGCAGAAACCGGCTCTTGTTGCAGCATACCCGATTTTTCAAAACGGGAAGCTTGTTGGACATACTTGGGCTAACACCAAGATTGAAGATATTAATCTGCTATATGCGAAAAGTATCCAGCAGTGGGTTTTGCTTTCGCTTGGGATTTGGGTTTCAGTGATACTGGTCATTACTTTTTTCTTTCAGCGGCTTAATTTTTCAATAAAACAATTGGTGTCTCAAATATCCGAAGATGATGATGGACAAAAGACACTGGCAGAGTTTCCCCAGTTGCTGCCAGTGCTCGATACGGTTATTAGGCTGCGAAATAAATATTTAGGAGAATCAGAAAAGCTTAAGCTAATTATCAATGCCTGCCCATTTGCGATAGTTGTAGTGGATAGTAATGGTATCATAACTGCACATAACCATGAATATTCTACTATGAACAGGCATTTAGGGTTAAATGAGAGTTTGATTGGCATATCGGTTGTCCACATGCTGCAAAAAGCCGGGATTGGTGAAGGGGATATTATTTTAGTTCGCGCGCTCAAGGGTGAAAATATTGTGCAGGAAACAATAAATTATGCGGGTAGGACATGGCTGGCAACTGCTATTCGTTTCTATAATGAAGACAATAAGGAAATACTTGGCGCCCTTGGTGTGTATGGTGATATAACCGAACGTGAATCAATACGCTGTGAACTGGAAAAATTGGATCGATTGAATTTGGTAGGCGAGATGGCAGCAAGTGTTGCCCATGAAATTCGTAACCCTATGACAACAGTCAGAGGGTACCTTCAGTTCATGTCAAAAAAGTCAGGTGACAAGGATCGGTATGATATCCTGATAAGCGAGTTAGATAGGGCCAATAGCATAATTGAGGATTTTCTCTCGCTTGCCAGAAGCAGAACGGTTAACAAGGAGCTGTGCAGCTTAAATGAAATAATATCCTCTTTGCAGCCACTCCTGTATGCCGACGCTGTGAAGGACGGTATAGTTGTAGAATTAGAACTTGAAGCTGAATTACCTAATCTCCAGCTTCATAAGAAAGAAATCAAGCAGCTTGTGCTGAATCTTTATCGAAACGCAGCAGAGGCTATAAGCAGCATTAGCGCCAATGGCCGGATTATTATTAGGACAACCCACATTAACGAATCCATTTGCCTTGAAGCTGAAGATAATGGTTGTGGAATCCCGGAGGATAGCCTCAAGAAAGTGATGGAGCCCTTTTATACTACAAAAGGGAATGGTACCGGACTGGGTTTAGCGATCTGTCTTAGTATTGCAGGACAACATAATGCTGCTTTGACGATTGACTCGACAGTAGGGGCTGGCACAACTGTACGGGTCAAGTTTCCAATAAAGGTTTCCTAATATATATTAAACAAAAACCCTGTTCACATTTTACTGCGAACAGGGTTTTATTATTATTGAGCTTGTTGAGTGGCATTTGCTCTACGAGCTAGGCGGGACTTCTTACGGGCTGCGGCATTTTTATGAATAACGCCTTTGGCGGCAGCTTTGTCAATAACGCTTGCGGCATTAGTCAGGAGGGTCTTGGCCTCATCTGCTTTACCGGCATGTGCAGCTTCCTCCACCTTGCGGATAGAAGTCTTAATTGTTGATCTTACCGAATAATTGCGGGCACGCCGTTCAGCGTCAGTTTTTACGCTACGCTCAGATGCTTTAATATTTGGCAAGTATTTCACCTCCTTATGTACATATTACTGAACTATTTTAGCATGGACTACAGGAAAAAGCAAGCAATAAAGTAAAACTGGGTTCGTATAACCAGCTTTTTTTCCGGATAAGATAGGTCTGAACCATTCAGGGCATAAAGGAGAGAAATTGTATGGATCAGTTTTTTAATACAGTTCGAACTGACTTGGCTTTAGAAGCACGGGAAATGCTGACAAAACAGGTGCGGGAAGACATTCCGGGAGTACTGGTTGAGACCAGTGAAGACGATGATCTGATTATAACCCGCGTCAATATTAGTACACCTGAGGCTGAGCGCATGATGGGGAAGGCAAAGGGGAAATATATTACTATCGAAGCGCCAGGTCTTAGGTACAAAAATACCCCATTACAGCAAAAAATAATGAATATTTTAGCCACAGAACTGGCTGAATTGGTCAATCTGCCGCGCAATGCAACAGTCTTAATTGTGGGGCTTGGTAACTGGAATGTTACTCCTGATGCGCTGGGGCCGCGGGCTACACATAAAATAGTAGTTACCCGTCACCTTCAGGAATTGTTGTCGCCAGAGCTTAAAGGCGGTGTACGATCAGTGTGCGCCATCGCTCCTGGCGTACTTGGCATAACAGGCATGGAAACTGCTGAAATCATTCAAGGGATTGTAAGCAATATTAAACCTGACTTAGTTGTCGCAATTGACGCGCTGGCCGCAGCCTCAAGTCATCGGGTAATAACCACCGTGCAGTTAGCCAATACTGGGATTCATCCCGGTTCAGGTGTTGGTAATAAACGATTTGGTCTTACGCAAGCCTCACTTGGTGTGCCGGTTGTCGCCATTGGGGTACCCACAGTCGTACATGCCTCCACAATCGCGATGGATACCATTAATACCTTGCAGGAGCACGCCGCTTTTGGCAGATATTTTAAAAGTATGGCGAATCTGTCTGATCAAGACCGTCAAACAATTGTCAGGCAGGTACTTCCGGAAATGCTTGGTGACCTTATGGTAACGCCTAAAGAGGTTGATAGGCTGATTGAAGATATTGCCGCAGTTGTAGCCGGCGGTATTAATCAGGCGATGCATCCTAATATTGACTACGAGAATATTCATATGTATTTACACTGATACAGCTAGTCCGCTGATAATTGTAATATCGCCACTCCGCCAGGCATATACATTGTATGTAAACAAAATTATCAAGAGAGAACCCGGTTAGGGGTCTGGCGGAGGCGGCAATGGTAACAAGAAAAGAACGAAAACAAAGCACCCCAAATAGGCTTTGGCATAATTTCTTGCAAGTGCAAAGCACCTCTAAGTTTTTTAACATAATGTTAATTGGATTCATGTTTCTAATGGCAAGCGGGCTGTCTGTAGCCACATATCTGAATTTGGCAACAAGTGCTATTCCTGTCAGTGGGTCAGCCTATTATGGTCAATATATGCCTTCTTTTTGGCCCAAAGGAAAGGACGTGCTTTTTTTAGGTGTCCCTGGTTTGTCCAAGGCAGCCCTACCACAAAACGCAGTAAAAATAACACCTGAACTAAATACGGAAATAGTCGCTCGCAAAATGATGTTAGTATTTACTGGTATTGATTTTAAGGACTTACATTCATTATTTTCCCATGAAATACCATTTATGCTAGCTTTTAAAAGTGCCGGTACGCCAACTGTCAGTGCGGCCAGTTTACCAAACTTCCCTAAGTTTGATGCTCAAAGTACAACAGGCAGTGATAAACCATTAGTAGCAATTTATCATACCCATACGGCTGAAGCTTTTGTGCCCAACTCAGGAGTGACGCATAGGCCGGGTGGTCAGCGTGGTGATATTGTTGATGTTGGTTTGGCTTTGGCAAAGCAATTAGAAAAAAACGGGGTAAAAGCCATTCATAGCGCTACTATTCACGATTACCCAAGCTTTATGAAGGCATATGGACCTTCGGAAATTACAGCACAAAAATTGTTAACAGAAAATCCATCAATCCAAATGATTTTTGATATTCACCGGGATGCTGACAAACGTGAAAATGTAACCGCAGTCTTTAACGGTGTGGCAATGGCTAAAATTACTATTGTCGTAGCCACCGGACAGCAAGATCTGCCACAGCCTCACTGGCAGCAAAATCATGCGTTTGCAAAACTAATTGATGCAAAGCTGAATGCTAAATATCCAGGAATATGCCGTGGACTGCAAATGGTTGAGTGGCGATATAATCAACATCTTCATCCACGGGCTTTGCTAATTGAGGTAGGTTCGCAGGAAAGCAGCAAGGAGGAGGCCGTACGTAGTATGGAAATCCTTGGAGACGTGTTGGCTGAAATACTCGCTGAAAATCGGTAGCTGTGATAAGGAGGGGTGCCGTGTTCGAACGGGTAGCGGCAAGCGATGCTGGTATTATCGCCAGGGGCCTGCTGATATTACTTGCAATTATTGTAATTGGTGTGGGCGTAGCTGAACATCAGCTAGGTACACTTACGCAGCGTCCCGGGCAAGAAAGGTTCTTTTATATTGGACGTAATCAGGAACATATATATTCGGCATATGCCTTTGGATATGGTCTGACTTTAGGAAGTGTACATTCATTAGGCAATATTTCACTCACAGAGCAACGCAGCATTGTGCTACGAATTGCTGAACATACAATTACTATTCCTACCAGGGTAGAGATAGACGGCTTACAGTTATGGTATTGGATCGATATTTGGCGCAATCAATTCGTTGATGAAGCATTTACTGTCAAAAAACGAGCTATCGAATATTGGAACCAAGCCAGACCTTATATTGAATCTGCCTTGCAAAAGGCCAGAGATAAGACTCAGTGTGCCATACAGCAAATGGGTGAATATATTCGCGAATTTAGGTAGAGCTTGCAGTTAGCGGGCGGCTGATGGTATAATTTACAGAAGTATGTTAAAACGCTTTATTTATTATACCAGGGAGGGGCCCCAGTTTGATGGATACAGGACACATTCGTAATTTTTCAATTATTGCCCACATCGATCATGGCAAGTCGACCCTTGCAGACCGGTTGTTGGAGTATACAGGAGCTCTCTCTGCCCGCGAGATGGAAAACCAGGTTTTAGATCAGATGGAACTTGAGCGCGAACGTGGCATTACGATTAAAGCCCAGGCTGTCAGGTTGTCTTATACAGCAAAAGATGGCGAAACATATATGCTCAATCTGATTGATACACCTGGACACGTTGACTTCACGTATGAGGTTTCCCGCAGTTTAGCTGCTTGTGAAGGCGCGCTCTTGGTAGTTGATGCCGCCCAGGGGATCGAAGCCCAGACGCTGGCTAATGTTTACCTGGCGCTTGAGCACAACCTTGAGATTATCCCGGTAATTAATAAAATTGATCTGCCTAGTGCGGAACCGGAACGGGTAAAAACCGAAATTGAAGATGTGATCGGGCTGGATACCACTGATGCTGTTATGGCCAGTGCTAAAACGGGGATTGGAATTGAAGCGATTCTTGAGGCGATTGTCAGAAAAGTTCCCCCGCCTGCAGGCAAAGCTGAGGAACCTTTAAGTGCGCTTATCTTTGATTCTCATTTTGATTCATATAAAGGCGTAATTGTCTATGTCCGGGTAATGAATGGTACTATCACCCCAGGAATGAAGATTAAAATGATGGCAACCAACAAGGTGTTTGAGGTTACCGAGGTTGGCGTTTTCCGTCCATATCCGGCTAACGTTAAGGAATTAGGGCCAGGTCAGGTAGGTTTTGTTGCAGCTAGTATTAAAAATGTAAAAGATACCAGAGTTGGTGACACAGTTACCAGTGCTGAACGGCCTGTAGCAGTACAGTTGCCCGGTTACCGCAAAATTACCCCAATGGTATACTGTGGTCTGTATCCGGTAGATAGCTCCGACTATGAGAACTTACGTGACGCATTAGAAAAATTGCAATTAAATGATGCATCACTGGTTTTTGAACCTGAAACCTCTCTTGCCCTTGGGTTCGGTTTTCGTTGCGGTTTTTTGGGACTACTGCATATGGATGTTGTCCAGGAACGCCTGGAACGCGAATATAATATGACGCTTATTACCACCGCGCCTAGTGTAATTTATCGTGTGTTCAAAACAGATAACGAAGTTATTGAGATTGAAAATCCGTCAAAATTACCAACCGCGCAAGAGATTGACCATGTCGAAGAACCTTATGTGAAAGCAACAGTAATGGTTCCTAATGACTATGTAGGCGCAGTTATGGAACTATCCCAGGAAAAACGCGGCGAGTTCAAGGATATGAAGTATCTGGATGCTAATCGGGTTATGCTGACCTATCACCTGCCACTCAGTGAGATAATTTTTGACTACTTTGATAAATTAAAATCATCGACCCGTGGTTATGCTTCTCTAGACTATGAGTTGCTGGGATATCAGACCTCAGCACTTGTTAAACTGGATATCCTGCTTAACGGTGAGCCTGTGGACGCCCTTAGTGTAATCGTTCACAGGGACAGGGCAACACATCGCGGCCGGCAGCTTGCTGAGAAATTGAAAGAGATTATTCCTCGACAAATGTTTGAAATTCCCATTCAGGCTGCTATTGGAAGCAAAGTTATTGCCCGGGAGACTGTACGGGCCATGCGCAAAGATGTGCTTGCAAAATGTTATGGCGGTGACATTACCCGCAAGCGCAAGCTTCTTGAAAAGCAAAAAGAGGGGAAGAAACGGATGAAACAAGTTGGTAATGTAGAAGTGCCTCAAGAAGCCTTTATGGCTATTTTAAAGATGGATTAAAGGATAACCATAATGAGTAAGTTAGGCCTATACCTCCATGTGCCGTTCTGCCGGCAAAAATGTTTCTATTGTGATTTTTCCTCTTATGCAGGGGCAGAACATCTATTTGTGGCTTACACTGCCGCCTTGTGTCAGCAGATTGCTGAACAGGGCGGTCTGTTATGTAATCCGACCGTAGACACAGTCTATATTGGCGGTGGAACTCCCAGCTTGCTGCCTGTACATCTTATGGAACAAATAATGTCTGCTCTTTATAATAACTTTAGCATTAACAATGATGCTGAAATTAGTATGGAAGCTAATCCTGGCACTGTGACGAGAGCTCAGTTGACTACTTTGAAAGCGTCCGGGATAAATAGGCTCAGTTTTGGGGTACAGTCCTTTAACGATGATTTACTTGCCCGCCTGGGGCGAATTCATCGGACTCCAGACACCATGACTGCACTTGAATACGCGGATGCAGCCGGGTTTAATAACATTAGTATTGATTTGATGTATGGTCTGCCTGGTCAGACTGCTGCGGGGTTTGCCCGGGAACTTGAACAGGCTGTGGCACTGCATACCAGCCATCTTTCTGTATATGGCCTGAAGCTGGAACAAGGCACTCCGTTCGCGGCGGCTTATGATCAAGGCCGGCTCGAGTTACCGGACGAGATGTCTGAAGAAGCTATGTATGATCTAATGGTTGATGTTTTACCCGGTAAAGGGTTACTGCGTTACGAGATCTCGAATTTTGCCCGCCCGGGTATGGAATGCCGCCATAATCTAAAATATTGGTATTATCAGCCTTATTTGGGCCTTGGTGCTGCTGCTCATTCTTTCTTAAAAGGGGAACGGCAAAGTGCTGTAGCTGAAATCGAGGCATATATCAGAGCAATCAAAAGCGGGTGCTCACCGGTTGCCATGCGGGAGATATTAACTAAAGAGCAAGCTATAGGCGAATATATTTTTTTAGCTTTACGCACTACGCCAGGAATGATATTAGCCGATTTTGCTCAGCGGTTTGATATTGATTTTTTCAGCCAATTCGCTTGTGTCTTTAATAAGCTGCGACAGCAAAACTTGCTGGAGGCAGATAGTAAGCGGATATGGTTGACCGGTAGAGGCATGAAATTTGGTAATATTGTATTTGCTAGTTTTTTGACTGATTAAAGAAAGTGATACAGCTTAGTTGGAAGATTTAGAGCGACTAAGTTAGCAGATAAAGCCTTTAATATCTTGACATTAAACCCAATGAGTGGTATTTTTTTAGTAGGCATTAGCACTCGCATGACATGAGTGCTAACGGCAAGGGGGTGAAGTTGGTGCTTGATGAAAGAAAACGCCAAATTCTGCAAGCCATTATTGATGACTACATATCTACTGCAGAACCTATTGGCTCGCGTACGATTGCCCGTAAATATAATTTGGGGGTCAGTCCGGCCACTATCCGCAATGAAATGGCAGATTTGGAGCTTTTGGGTTATCTTGAACAACCGCATACTTCCGCCGGTAGGATACCATCAGTCAAAGGCTATCGTTTTTATGTTGACTGTTTATTGGCACCTCCTCAGATCTCTGACTCAGACATTGCACTTATTGATAACTGGTATTACACGAAGGCGCGACGGATCGAAGAAGTGTTTCAGGAGACGGTTAAAATTCTGTCTCGCATGACTCAAAACGTCTCAATGGTACTTGCGCCGCAGGTGTCACAGTGTACTTTCAGATATCTTCAGTTTTTGACGTTGGATGAGCGCCGTTCGATTGTTGTCATTGTCACTGATACCGGGCTGCTAGAGAATAAAATAATTGAGATACCTGAGGGCCTGCGTCATGAGGATTTGATCCGTGTGGCAAACGCAATAAATTCCCGCCTGGGAGGCCTGGCTGTTGACCGGATAACAACGCCGGTTTTAAAAGATATTCAAAACGATATCCTGCCTGACCCTAAAGTTTTTGAACAGGCGATTACCCTCTTAAAACAGGCTCTTATTGTTGAGAAGAGTGACAAGGTTTACCTTGGTGGCACGACCCAAATGTTAAATCAGCCTGAATTTAGGGATGTCGATAAGGTTAAAGGTCTGTTAACCATGTTTGAAGAAGACAAATTGTTGTGTGATATTCTCCATATGCCCAGCAGTGAAGGTGTAATTGTTACTATCGGGCAGGAAAATAAATATACAGGCATTCATGACTGCAGTGTTGTTCAAGCGACCTACCGTATTGACGGGCAGGTGGTAGGAACTGTGGCTGTGCTTGGCCCAACCAGGATGGAATATGGTAAGACTATGTCTGTGCTTAAGTTTATGCAACGCCACTTAGGTGAAATTCTGAAAAAGTATAAGGTTTTGTGATAGGGGGAACTACATGAATTTAAAGCAAGCCGGCAGTGGGGCTGACGTGGATGAACGCTTAGCCGCCCTGTTAACTAATGCGAATGCTGTTCGGGCAATAACTGCCGCCGTCGAAGGCACTATCGGTCCCAAAGGGCTTGACACCATGCTTGTTGATCGCTTTGGTGAGGTTATTATTACCAATGACGGTGTTACCATCTTAGATAAAATGGATGTTAACCATCCGGCTGCCAAAATGCTGATTAACACTGCCAAAGCCCAACAGGCCGAGGTTGGCGATGGTACGACAACGACGACGATTATGGCCGGCAGCCTGGTATCTGAGGGTGTAAGTCAGGTAATGCGCGGTGTACCTGTAGCCAGAGTGATTGAAGGCATTAAGTATGGTGTGGCTAAGGTTTTAGATGGGGTTAAGGAACGGGCCCGCACAATTACTGAGGTTAATGACCCTATTCTCAGGAACATTGCTATGATTGCCGGACGGGAACATGTGGACATTGCTGACTTGGTTGTAGAAGCCGCTAAGTTGATTGGCGTTGAAAAGCTCAATGAATACAACTTTAAGTTATCCGAGATTATTACTGCTGAAGCTGGTGCAAATAATGAGGTGTTTATGGGTGTTATCGTTGATCAGGAACGCATGACGCTAGAAATGCCTGAAGAAATTACCGGCGCAAAACTGCTGCTTATCGATGATGCGCTTGAACCTGAAGAGATTGAAGATGAGGCACTAAGTACCGAAGCCGGTTTTAAACGCTATATTGACCTTCAGGATGAGTTTAAGAAAAATGTCCACAAAATTGTCAGCCTTGGCTTTAATGTAGTTATGGTAGACCGGGGTGTACATAGTGTCGCTGAAGAAATTCTTACCGATGCCAATATTATGGTCGTTGAGCGTGTATCATCGAAAGATTTGCGCCGGGTCGCCGATCACACAGGCGCGCGAATGATCAAACGCACAGGCCTAAAAAAAGAACCGGTTGATATAGAAAAATATATGGGTGCTGCAGAAAAGGTGTACCAGGATGAGAAGCTTGAGCAAGTGCGGGTTATTGGTGGCAGTGGTAAACCCATGGCTACAATTTTGGTGGGAGCAGCTACCGAAGAGGTAGTAGGTGAACGCGAGCGTATCGCCAAAGATGCTGCTTCCAGTGTGCAGGCCGCGATAAAAGGCGGTTATGTGCCAGGCGGCGGATCAATTGAAGTTGCTATGGCGAGGGAAATAGGGAAATATCGGGAGAATCTTAAGGGAATGGCGGCTTATGGTCTTGATTGCGTGACAAATGCTCTCAAACAGCCTTTATCACAAATCGTAGAAAATGCTGGTTTTAATCCTCTTGAGAAAGTAGAAGATGTTGTTACCTCTCAAGCTGCGCAAAACTGCGATTCGCTTGGCATAGACTGTGATACCGGTGAAGTGGCTGATATGCTGGAGCGGGGCGTAATAGATCCTGTTCCGGTAAAACTTCATGCGATCAAAGCCGCTGGTGAAGTGGCTGTAGCCATTTTGCGTATTGATACTATTATCAAGAAAAAAGAAGAAGGGGCCAATGCCCAGAAGGCTGGAACTGCCGACAGTGGTATGCCTGATTTTTAACAGGAGGTGGGTTTAATGGCAGAAAAAGAAAAAGAACCAATACCGGGCGAGATAAACCCGGAAACAGATCACGCTGAATCGGCGTCAGGCGATAATCCTGAAATATGCTTTTATCCCGCAGATGTAGAACAATTTATATCTGCACTAAGTGAGAAGAGCAGGCTACTTGATGAGATGACCGACAGGTATAAGCGGCTACAGGCCGATTTTGATAATTTCCGGCGGCGGACCAGGCAAGAGAAGGAAGAACTGTCTTCTATTGTCGCTGAACGCGTTATTTGTGAGCTATTGCCTGTTGTAGATAATTTTGAGCGGGCAACCACCAGTGCTGCACCTGATGTTGATACCTTGGCAACTGGAATACAAATGATCTACCGTCAGTTGAACAATGCTCTTTGCCAATTAGGTGTAGAACCTGTTGCTGCTATAGGAAATGTATTTGATCCGAGTCAGCATGAGGCTGTAATGCGGGTAGAGGATAGCAGTCAGCCTGATGGCATGGTAGTTGAAGAGCTGCAAAAAGGTTACAAAGTAAATGGCCGGGTAATCCGTCCCAGTATGGTAAAAGTAGTAGCTAACAGTTAATAAGCAGTTTATTTAAGGAGGAAATGTACAATGGCAAAAGTAATTGGTATTGATCTTGGTACTACTAACTCAGTAGTGGCAGTAATGGAAGGCGGCGAGCCTATTGTTATTCCTAACCCGGAAGGCAGTCGTATTACTCCTTCAGTGGTAGGTTTTTCGAAAAATGGTGAGCGCTTAGTTGGTCAAATTGCGAAACGGCAGGCAGTATCCAATCCTGATGGCACAGTTAGTTCAATCAAGCGTCACATGGGAACTACTTACAAGGTAAATATTGATGGTAAGGACTATACTCCACAAGAGATTTCTGCGATGATTCTGCAAAAACTTAAATCAGATGCTGAAGCATATCTGGGTGAAAAAGTTACCCAGGCGGTAATTACTGTTCCTGCATATTTTTCCGACAGCCAGCGTCAGGCTACCAAAGATGCCGGTGCGATCGCCGGATTAGAGGTACTCCGGATTATTAATGAGCCTACGGCTGCTGCTTTGGCCTACGGCATGGATAAAGGTAATGACCATACTATATTGGTATTTGACTTGGGTGGCGGTACTTTTGATGTGTCCATCCTCGAGTTGGGTGATGGTGTATTTGAGGTTAAGGCCACTAGTGGCAATAACCGTCTGGGCGGCGATGATTTTGACGAACGGGTCATGAATTGGCTGGTAGCCGAGTTTAAAAAAGAACAGGGTATCGACCTGGCAAACGATCGTATGGCTATGCAGCGCCTGCGTGAAGCGGCGGAAAAGGCAAAGATTGAATTGTCAGGTGTACTTACTTCTAATATTAATTTACCATTTATCACTGCTGATCAAACTGGTCCCAAACACCTTGACATCAGCCTGACTCGTGCTAAATTTGAAGAATTGACTGCTGATCTTGTAGAATCCACTATGGGGCCAACCCGCCAGGCTTTGAGCGATGCCGGATTATCAGCAAAAGATATTGACAGAGTTATTCTTGTCGGTGGGTCCACCCGGATTCCTGCTGTCCAGGAAGCGATTAAAAAGTCTTTAGGCAAAGAGCCCCATAAAGGTGTTAACCCGGACGAGTGTGTAGCTGTTGGTGCTGCCATTCAAGCAGGTGTACTTGTCGGCGAAGTAAAGGATGTATTGCTCCTGGATGTTACACCACTGTCCCTGGGTATTGAAACTCTGGGTGGGGTATTTACTAAAATTATTGAACGTAACACTACCATTCCTAGTTCCAAGAGCCAAACTTTCTCGACTGCTGCTGATAACCAACCGTCTGTTGATATTCATGTATTGCAGGGTGAGCGTGAAATGGCTTCATATAATAAGACGCTGGGACGCTTTGAACTTTCAGGTATCCCGCCTGCTCCCCGCGGCGTACCGCGCATTGAAGTAAGCTTTGACATTGACGCTAATGGTATTGTGCATGTATCTGCCAAGGATTTAGGAACAGGTAAGGAGCAAAAGATTACTATTACTTCTTCCGGTGGTCTTGATAAGAATGAGGTAGAGAGAATGGTAAAAGAAGCCGAATCTCATGCTGCCGAAGATAAAAAGCGTAAAGAAGAGGTTGAAGTGCGCAACAATGCCGATTCTTTGGTATATAATGCAGAGAAGACCATTAAAGAGTTTGGCGATAAAGCCGACAAAGCCCTGGTAGAAAAGGTTCAGCAGGCGGCAGATAAGCTCAAGGAAACATTAAAAGGCAGTGATCTTGAGGCAATTAAGGCTGATACTGAAGAACTGACTAAACCTCTTTATGAATTGTCGACAGCTATGTATCAGGCGAATGCTCAGGCTGAAGGTGCACAGGATGCCCCGCAGGGCGGCCAGCAAGGCGCTCCACAGGATGATAAAGTAGTTGACGCTGAGTATAAAGTAATGGACGACGAGAAGAAATAAATTGTTTTGGGATGGTGTGAAGTGAGTAAGCGAGACTATTATGAAGTGCTGGGTGTAGCCAAAACGGCGTCTGATGATGAGTTAAAAAAGGCGTATCGTAAATTGGCCCGCAAGTACCATCCTGATGTAAACCGTGATGAACCCAAGGACGCCGAGGAAAAATTTAAAGAAGTCAATGAAGCTTATGAAATTCTATCAAATACCGAACGCCGGGCGCAGTATGACCAATATGGTCATGCTGCGTTCGATGCCGCTAATGGTGGCGGCGGTTTTAGCGGTGCTGGTGCCGGCGGCTTCTCGGATATATTTGACATGTTCTTTGGTCAAGCAGGATTTGGGTTTAGCGGTGGTCGGAATGCGGGGCCTGAACGGGGACCTGATTTACGGTATGACATGGAGATAAGCTTTGAGGAAGCTGCTTTTGGTTTAGAAACTGAGATTCAGGTGCCGCGTACTGAAGACTGCGGCGACTGTCAGGGGTCAGGTTCGGCACCAGGAACACATCCTGAAACTTGTCCTGACTGTCGGGGCACAGGCCAGGTTCAGGTAACTCAGAATACTCCTTTTGGCCGTATGGTCAATGTCAGAGCTTGTGAGCGCTGCCGTGGAGAAGGGAAGATTATTAAAACCCCGTGTAAAGAATGTAATGGGCGGGGAAAAATTCGTGTTAAGCGTAAAATCAAAATTAAAATTCCAGCTGGGGTTGACAATGGATCAAGGCTTAGAGTTGCGCATGAAGGGGAAGCTGGACAACGGGGTGGTCCACCCGGGGATTTGTATGTTTATCTTTTCGTAAAACAGCATAAACTGTTTACACGCGAAGGCAATGACGTTATTTGCGAGGTGCCGATCAACTTTGTTCAGGCTACACTGGGCGATGAAATCGAAGTTCCTACCCTTGACGGCAAGGTCAAGCTTAAAATACCTGAAGGTACGCAAACAGGCACTGTGTTCAGGATTAGAGATAAGGGGATAGCTCATTTGCGTGGGCATGGCCGGGGTGATCAGCATGTACGCGTTAAGATTATAACCCCTAAGAAACTGACTGATCGCCAAAAAGAGCTCTTGCAGGAGTTTGCTAAAGCCGGTGGCGCCGATCCTACATCTGAGGAAAAAGGATTTTTTAAAAAATTCAAGGATGCCTTTGGAGCTATATAAAATCCAATAAAAACTTTTCAACATGATCTTAGTAGTGTCCTAGCTGGCACTTGATGCTGCTTTTACTAATATCATGCCTGTTAAATCTTATTGGATTCAGTATATATATATCTTATAATTGAAGTTTAAGGGGCGATGGCGCATGAAATGGGCTGAAATCAGCATTCAAACCTCCCATGAAGCTACGGAAGCTGTAGCTGATATTTTTCATGACTTGGGCGCTAGCGGGGTCGTGATAGAAGATCCTGAATTGGTTAATGCTTACCGTCGGTCTGGGAGCTGGGATTATTGCGACATCCCCGAGGAACTTAACACCGAGGTTGTAACTATCAAATCTTATTTGCCGGTTGATGAGCTCTTGGACGACAAGCTGCGTCTATTCGAGGAGCGTGTAAACCGTCTGCATGAACATAATCTTGATAAAGGCCGCGGTTGCATTAACTGCCGGGAAGTGCAGGAAGAGGACTGGGCTTCATCCTGGAAAGAGTACTTTCATCCGGTGCGTGTGAGTGAGCATATTGTAATTAAACCGTCCTGGGAAGCTTATTTGCCAGTTGAAGGGGACATTGTTATCGAACTGGACCCTGGCATGGCCTTTGGTACAGGTACCCATCAGACTACGGCTATGTGTGTGCGTTGTTTAGAAGACGTTATTAAGTCTGATGATATTGTGTTTGATGTCGGTACCGGTTCAGGAATTTTGTCGGTTGCTGCTGCTAAATTAGGTGCAGCCAGGGTACGGGCAGTTGACCTTGACCCGGTAGCTGTTCGAGTTGCCAAAGAGAATATTGTATTTAATAATGTCACTGCAACTGTTGAGATTACTCAGGGTGACCTTTTGACAGGTGTAGACGGCAAGGCCGATGTGATAGTTGCTAACATCATTGCAGATATAATTATTAAAATGCTGCCTGATGTCCGGGGGCGGCTGGTCGATAATGGTATCTTTATCGCCAGTGGTATTATTGCGGAACGTTTAGGCGATGTTACTGCAGCCCTTATTGACAGTGGGTTTGTTATTGATAAAGTTATCGAAGAAGGCGGCTGGGTGGCTATTGTTGCCGGCAGCGGCAGCCATTAAGGAGGCGCTTAGATGCGCCATTTCTTTATAAATACACCTATTAGTGACGCTATGATTATTGATGGCGCTGATGCCCGGCATATTGCGTTGGTGCTTAGAATGGTCATTGGTGACACTCTATTAATAGCCGACCGGGATGGTAAAACCGGTAAGGCTGAAATCACCGGGATTACTCCCAATGCCGTTCAACTCAGATTGCTTGAATTTATTGATGATTATACTGAACCGCCAATTGAAGTCTGGTTGGTACAAGGGTTAGGCAAAGGCGAAAAAATGGATTTTATTGTCCAAAAGGCAGTAGAACTTGGCGTACATGGTGTAATCCCTGCAATTACTGAGCATTGCATAGTCAGATATGATTTAGCAAAACAAGCAGATAAGTTAGCTCGATGGCAAAAAATAGCCCATGAGGCAGCCAAACAGTGCGGTAGGAGTTATATTCCTAAGATTTTTCCTGTGACCCGCCTTGCTGATGTGTTTGGTTATCCGGAATTAACCTCTGCAAATAAAATAATGCTATATGAAGGACAAGCTTCACTGGGATTAAAGCAGGTGCTGAAAACAGCTGCTCAGCAAACTTATCTGCTCTTTATCGGTCCGGAAGGGGGCTTTAGCTCTACTGAGGTTGACTTATGCCAGCAAAACAATGTTAGCATTGTTACAATGGGGCCGAGGATTATGCGTACCGAGACAGCCGCGGTAGCGTCGCTTGCTGCTGTTATGTACGAGTGCGGCGATTTAGGAGGCTAACTATGGCACAAGTGGCATTTACAACGCTGGGCTGTAAAGTAAATCAGTTTGAGACTGAAGTAATGGAAGGTCTTTTTAAAAGTAAGGGTTACAAGGTAGTGGGGTTTGACGAACAGGCTGATGTCTATGTTATTAATACCTGTTCGGTCACTAATCTGGGTGAGAAAAAATCCCGCCAGCTCATTCGACGGGCTGGCCGTCAGAATAGTGCTGCAATTATCGCCGTTGCCGGCTGCTACTCTCAGGTTTCACCCGAGCAGGTAGCGCGAATCCCTGGCGTTGACGTTATTGTGGGTACCCAGGATCGTGCACGAATTGTCGAACTGGTAGAGGCTGCTGCTGCCAATAATCGTACAACCCAGGTTAATGCCGTTACTGATATCATGCAGGCTAAGGAGTTTGAGGATATACCGCTCTTTTCCAAACCGGGCAGGACAAGAGCATTTCTTAAGATTCAGGAAGGCTGTACTAATTTTTGCACCTATTGCATTATTCCTTATGCCCGTGGTCCCTTGCGCTCCAGGCCACTTGCAAGTATTGCGGCTGAGACTGAAAAATTGGTGGCAGCAGGGTTTACTGAGATTGTTCTTACGGGTATTCATCTAGGTGCTTTTGGCCGTGATCTTTCCGGTTCAGAGAGAGAAATCACCCTTGTGGATGCTGTAAAAACTGTGTTAACTGCCGGCAATACAGGACTAATACGTCTCCGGTTAGGTTCACTTGAGTCAGTAGAGGTACCAGACAGCCTAATAGCTTTAATACAAATAGATCAGCGTCTTTGTCCGCATCTTCATTTGCCGCTGCAATCAGGCGATGACCGGGTTTTAAAGGCTATGAACAGGCATTATACCACTGCTGAGTACCGTGATTTACTTAATGGAATAAAAGCCCGGGTACCGTCAATTGCTATCACTACTGACATCATTGTTGGCTTTCCCGGCGAGACAGAAGAAATGTTCAATAGTACGCTGGCTTTTGTCAATACAATGGCGTTTGCCAAAATACATGTATTCCCTTACTCGCTTCGGACTGGGACGCCGGCGGCGGGATTTGCCGGGCAAGTAAGTGAAGCTGAAAAAAAACGAAGGGTCCAGCGTTTGCAACAGATCGCCGACAGGCAAACAATAGAATTTTACCAGTCTTTCATCAATCAAAAACTTGAGATATTATTTGAGAACAATGAAAATAAAGGATTGATTTCAGGATTATCGGGAAACTATCTACGTGTTTACGCATGTGGTGGACAGGATAATATTGGGAAAATCCAATCTGTAATTCTCAAACAAATACAGGAAGACGGGCTTTTCGGGGAAATAATTGAATAAAATTCTTTGCTTACCATATTTTCGGCAGGAATTTAAATAGTTAGGCAGAATATTTTAGAGAGTAAATGTATATTACTATCTACTGCGGGGGGAGTGCCTATGCAGCAGGACTGTATATTTTGTAAGATTGCAGCTAACGACATCCCTGTTAATGTCATTTATGAAGATGAATATCTTATTGCCTTTCCGGATATAAATCCCGTTGCCCCAATACATTTGTTGGTAATACCTAAAAAACATATTGCCAATATTCTTGAGGCAACTCCGGAGGATACCACATTGCTAGGGCGGTTAATGGCGACAATTCCAAAGATAGCAGCAATTGCCGGTTTAACTGAAGATGGTTTCCGTACAGTCATTAATACCAAAGATAATGGTGGACAGACCGTACACCACCTGCACTTCCACATTCTGGGTGGTCGATTTATGACTTGGCCACCAGGTTAATATTGACAGTATTCCTTGTTTTGGTGTATAATAATTAGGTGTATGTTATTCAAGTACACTTCCTCGTAATGGTTCTAGTGGAGGGAGGGAAGATCAGATGTCTGAAGTTAAAGTAGGCAAAAATGAAACGCTTGACAGTGCACTCCGTCGGTTCAAGCGTACTTGCCAAAAAGCCGGGGTTCTTGCGGAAGTAAGAAAACGCGAGCATTATGAGAAACCCAGCGTAAAACGCAAGAAGAAATCCGAAGCAGCTCGTAAACGTAAGTTTAACTAGTTTCGGAGGTATCAATTTGCATGTCTATTAAAGACAAGTTAATCGAAGATATGAAGCAGGCCATGAAGGACAAAGAAGCCGGTAAGCTTAGGCTTTCTGTTATACGAATGGTACGTGCCAGTATCAAAAATGTAGAAATTGACAAGAAAAAAGAACTTGCTGAAGAGGAAGTTCTTGACGTACTGGCTAAAGAAGTCAAAATGCGCCGGGATTCGATCGAAGAGTTTAAAAAAGGTAACCGTCCTGATCTGGTGGAAACCATTGAACAAGAAATCGACATTCTGATGCAGTACCTTCCTGAACAACTGAGCGAACAAGAAGTACGCGTTCTTGTAGCCGAGGCTGTTAAAGTAGCTCAGGCTGCAAACGCCAAGGATATGGGCAAGGTTATGGCTGTACTGATGCCAAAAGTGAAGGGCCGTGCTGACGGTAAACTGGTCAACAGTGTTGTACGGGAGTTCTTAAATCAGTAGAACAGATTAAGTCCGGCGTTAACAGCGCCGGATTTTAGTTTAATAAGAAGACGCAAAAAAATAAGACAAGCAAAGCTTGTCTTATTTTAGTTAGTGAAGCTATATTCTTCATTTAGAGT
>NZ_DATMXX010000280.1:0-5018 GCF_035561255.1 Sporomusa sp.
AAGTTGTACATCATAGAAAAATATAGCAATTTATATAAGGCTTGTAACAAAACTGTAACAATCTGTCCCCATACTTATAGGTGATATACCTAATTCATCAGGAGGAATAACTGTGAAACCAAAAGTCAAAGAATTGCTCAAACGATTAGTCCCTTTTTTTTGCTTATTGGTGTTTTGCCAGCCGGTCTTGGCAAAACCAATTGAATTGTCACTGGAGGATAGCATTTTTTTGGCACTTAAGAGCCATGCAAATATAAAAGTGGCCGAGTCCAGCCGAGATAAAGCCTATTGGGCAGTGAACCAGGCGAAGGGCAGCAAGGGATTGGATATAAGCATTACCCATACTGATACGCACTACAGTACCCCGGTAGCCATTGACAGTCGTTATAGTAATAATAAGTTTGGCACCCAGCTGTCGCTCAGTTATCCGCTGTACTCTGGCGGGAAGTTAGAAAGTCAAATGGAGCAGGCTAAACTTAACCTCACAGTTGCTGAGCTTAATCTAACTGCGGTGCAGCAACAACTCACTCAGGATGTAACTACATACTATTTTAATGTACTGCAATATCAAAAAGAATTGCGGGTGAGCCAGGAAACGGTAGATAACTATACCGCTCACTTGAATAATGTCAGATCTCAATATGAAATAGGTACAGTAGCTAAATCCGATATTTTGGCAAGTCAGGTGGAGTTGGCGAACGCTCAGGATACCCTGATCCAAGCGCAAAACAATGTGCAGCTATCTGTCGCTAAGCTCAACAATGCTGTTGGTTTGCCGCTTGACAGTGAATTGATCCTGAAAGAAGATCTTGCTTATGAGAAATATTTGCATACTCTAGCCGATTGTGTTCAATATGCAGTAGTGAATAGGCCGGAAATCGCTGAATATCGGGCTCGGACCGCAAGCGCTGAAGCAGATGTGAAAATTGCCAATAGCGCTACGTTGCCAACAGTTGATGTAACGTTAGGGCAAGACTGGTATGATAGAGATTTCCCGGGACTAAACAACAGTAATTGGCAGATCGGTCTTACGGCGTCAATGAATATCTTTGATTCGGGTGTGAACAAAGCCAAAGTTAAGCAGTCTCAATACAGTGTCACTGTTGTGAAAGCAGAAGCCAGGCTGCAGCAAGAGAACATATTGCTGGAGGTGCGCGAGGCTTATTTAAGCATGCGTGAAGCTGAAAAGAGGATTGATATCAAACAGGTAGCAGTCGAACAGGCTGAGGAGAGTCTTAAGATTGCTGAAGCCCGCTATCGAGCCGGCGTAGGAACAAATCTTGCTGTTTTTGATGCTGTTGTGGCGCTAAACCAAGCAAAAATTAATAGTATCAAGGCGTTATATGATTACAATACCAGCAAAGCACAGCTTATTAAAGCAATGGGGATAGCATATAAGAAATGAGGTTAAACAATGCAACTGATTTGGGAAAAGGTTAAGCAATATAAAAAGTGGCTGCTAGTTGTTTTAACAGTAGTTCTGGCAGCAACAGGGGGAGTGATGTACTTTGAAAGAAGCAGTAACCCTGTTATCAGTGAGGCTACAGTTGCCGTAGAACGTGGCGATATTCAATCAACAGTTTCGGCTACAGGCACAATTTCAGCAGTAAATTCAGTTGAAATTAGCTCCCGGGTAACAGGGTTAATCACCGAGGTACATGTGAAAGAAAATGATTTTGTCAAAGCCGGACAGGTTTTATTTATCTTGGATGACTCCAGTGTTAGAGCCCAGGTAGCCCAATATAGCGCCCAGTTGATAAACTACGCCGGTATCTATGAGCGCAGCCAGCAGCTGGCTGCAATCGGCGGCGAATCGGTCCAGCAACTTGATTCTGACCGGACAAACTACCTGGTAGCTCAGTCAACCTATGACAACTATGCAACCCAGCTTGCTTATTATGTGATTAAAGCACCCATTGACGGAATGGTCATTGGCAAGCCCACTCCGGCTGGTCAGACGGTTGCACAAGGCATCTCCACGCCTCAGGTTATTATGACCATTGCGGATATGTCGAAGATGCAGATTAAAGTACTGGTGGACGAAACTGATATCGGCAAGGTAAAAGATGGCCAAACTGTATCATTCACTGTGGATACTTATACAGATAAGACTTTTACCGGTAAGGTAACAAAAATATCCAGAGAAGCCACCACATCGTCAAATGTTGTCTATTACCCGGTCTATGTAGATGTTGATTCGCCCCAGGATTTGTTATATCCCACGATGACTGCACGGGTTACTATCAGTGTTGGCGAAAGCCGGAATGCACTGGTTGTGCCGTTAACGGCAATTAAGGAAGAGAAAGGACAAAAGTATGTGCAAGTGAGGGTTGATGGTAAAACCCTGAAAGTATCAGTCAAAACAGGTCTG
The DNA here is from genome assembly GCF_035561255.1 of Sporomusa sp. GTDB lineage: Bacteria > Bacillota > Negativicutes > Sporomusales > Sporomusaceae > Sporomusa. The sequence continues at coordinate 2,372 of NZ_DATMXX010000280.1, forward strand.
AGTGACGATGAAAAAATGGAAATCACTAGCGGCTTGAATGAGGGGGAGCATATTATATTACCTGCCACCAAGGCGAAAAGCAGTACTAATAACAATCAAGGACCGCCGCCCCCAATCTAGCCGGAAGGAGGGTACCATGAGTATTGTATTGACAGACATAATGAAAATCTATCAAATGGGCGATACTGCTGTGCACGCCCTGGCAGGGGTAACACTAACAATCAGAGACGGTGAATTTGTGGCGATCATTGGCCCCTCTGGGTCAGGTAAATCTACCCTGATGAATATTATCGGCTGTCTTGACCGGCCAACTGACGGATCTTACCGGTTAGCGGCAGCTGAGGTGGCAACAATGACTGATGATAAACTAGCCGAGGCGCGCAATCGGAAGATTGGTTTTGTATTTCAGAATTTTAATCTGTTATCACGCATCTCTGCCTTGCAGAATGTGGCCCTGCCACTTATCTATGCCGGAGTCAATAAGCAGGTGCGAATGGCAAGGGCTGCACAAAACCTGGATATAGTTGGTCTTGGCGAGCGCAAATACCACCGCCCTAATGAACTGTCGGGCGGGCAGCGGCAACGGGTTGCAATCGCCCGGGCGCTGATTAATGATCCCCCGATCATTATTGCTGATGAACCTACCGGAAACCTTGATTCAAAATCAAGTACTGAGATTATGGAGATTTTTTGCAGACTGAATCAGCAGGGACGGACTATTATTATGGTGACCCATGAGCCGGATATAGCCGCTTATGCCCGGCGAAGTATTCAGGTACGTGACGGGAGAATCATTAAAGATGAAGTAAAACAGGGGGTGGCGGTATGTTCTGGCAAAGTGTCCTCATCGCTTTTGAAGGACTAAAGACCAATAAACTCCGTTCCGCGCTGACAATGCTGGGGATAATTATCGGGGTTGGGGCTGTTATCGCGATGGTCTCGGTTGGTTTGGGTGTACAACAGAAAGTGCAAAACTCAATTGCCGGTCTGGGCAGCAATCTACTCATTGTTATGCCAGGCGCTAATTCTCCCTCTGGTGGTGTGCGTTTGGCGGCAGGGTCTAATATTACCCTGACAAAACAAGATGCTCAGGCTATAGCCCGGGAAATTTCCGGTGTTAATTATGTAGCGCCATCTGTCAGTCAGCAGTTTCAGATTATCTATGGCAATCAAAATTGGAAAAGCACTGTCCAGGGAACTACTCAGGATTTTTTGCAGATCAGGAATTTTGAGGTTGATTCAGGTTCCTTTTTTAGTAACAGTGACGAGAATTCACGGGCCCGCGTTGCAGTACTTGGCCAGACGGTAGCGACAAATCTATTTGGCGGGGCTAGTCCACTAGGCCAGACTATCCGTATTGGCAAGGCTCCCTTTCGTGTCATCGGGGTGCTCAAGAGCAAGGGGCAGTCTTCGATGGGCCAGGATCAGGATGACACGGTTCTCGTACCGTTAGCAACTGCGCAAGACCGGCTTATTGGCCAGGCGTATCTCAATAATATCAGTGTTCAGGTGGAAAACGATAAAGTAATGGACAAGGTTCAGGCCGAAATTACCACGCTGTTAAGGACACGCCATCACCTGGCGGCAAATGTTGAGAATGATTTTTCTGTGCGGAATCTGACAGCGCTAATGACTACTATGCAGGAAACTACCGGCACGATTACTCTGTTTTTAGGCGCTGTTGCCGCTATCTCCCTGGTGGTCGGCGGCATCGGGATTATGAACATTATGCTGGTTTCGGTAACTGAGCGAACACGGGAGATCGGCATTAGAAAAGCATTGGGCGCCACCTATAGAAACATCCTTATGCAATTTATAATAGAAGCAATAGCAATCGGTGTCACCGGCGGTCTGATTGGTATTACCCTGGGGGTGGCCAGTGCGCGGGTGATATCGCTGGTGGCAGGCTGGAATACTGTAGTATCAGGGGCAGCCATCCTGGCATCATTTGGCGTTTCGGTGTTTATCGGCCTGTTTTTTGGTATCTATCCTGCCCGTAAAGCTGCCTTGCTTGATCCTATTGAGGCACTCAGGTATGAATAAAGAAATAAAAGCATGCAATCTATTGTTCTAATTGTATTCCAATTGCAAAAGCAGCCGTTGAGGCTGCTTTTATTTGTAATTGTGCCACTTTATATTCTATTCTACCCATTTGATTAAAACTGGTTTGTGATCCAAGATTGATTCATATTGACCCTTAAGCCCATAAACAGACCCGGGATCTAGACGTTTGTATCTATGATATTTTTCTAAACGGTCTGTTTCTCGTGCCCAACCTAAATGTTTCAGACGAAGCTCTGAAGTCCTGTTAGGTAACTCCAGAATGTTTACTGGGAATCTGCCACAATGCTGAGGTTGTTCATTCCATATGTAATTGAAGTTTCTGTTATACCTAGCTAAAAAGGGGCGGTAGTAGCGGTGCGCACACCAAAATTGATCTTCTCGATAATGTTTTTCATCCCAAAAGTCAAATAATCTAAAGTTGTATACGTAGACATCGGAAATGTCTGTTAACTGTCTGATTTCATATTTAAATTGGTCCTCAAATATTTCGTCAGCGTCCAGATTTAAAATCCATTCAGGATCGGTCTTTATAGTTTCAAGCCATTGCTGCTTGCGTAGAAGAATCTCATTAGAGAACTGAGAT
>NZ_DATMXX010000281.1:0-8531 GCF_035561255.1 Sporomusa sp.
GAAAGATAAGGACGCAAAGCTATGGGTCTACGTACATTGTATATGACTGCCAGGTTGCATTGCAACTTGGCAGTCATTTCATTTGTTTTTCCGATAAACGATATTATCAAAGAATTAATTTTAAAAATATTTAATATTGACTTAAATAATGATTTGGTAAACAAGCATAATCTTTCTTCTATGAACTTCAATTATGCGATAACCGAGTGATTAAAATCATTTTATCAGGGCGGTGAATATCCAGTGAAAAAAACCGTAAGAGTACTGTTGGTAATGGCAGCGCTAATCGGTATGACTATAGGAAATCAGCTTGGTGATGAGCTGAAAGGAACCATAGTATATGCTTCAAATCAACCCCTGAATATGGGCGAAATCAATAATGATTTTAATGCTGGACAAAAAACAACCCGAAATCCAGGGGATATTACCCTGGAAACATATTCAGGCCTTATCGACGAATTGATGCAGGTGGGCCATAGTAGCAAGCACTTTGATCACAAGGTGAATATTGACGGTGAAATTCGTTTGCATTATGCATCTAACAATGGTTCCGGGCGTTGGGGCCGGGATTCAGCAGGGATACGCAGCCGTCTGGGTTTTAATGCTGATATTAATCAGGATTGGCGCGCCTATGGTATGCTGGACAGTCAAAAGAGTTTAGTCAATTATAATAATGAATTAAGGTTTTCACGACTGTATGTAACCGGGAAAATAGGTGCATCAACGCTGAAAGCGGGTTCTTTTGGTTATCTTATGGCAGAAGGTAATGTGTATGACAGCGGTTTTGACGGTGTACGCCTTGACTTTGGCGGACCTGTGAAATATACAATGAGCTATGGCGAGACTAATGACACCCAAAAAACATATGTGGCATCTGCACGATATAATGATTTTGATTACAATCTGGAAGCCGGTGTTTATTACTATCAGACAGATGACGGTAGTCGCAGGCAAAAAACAATCCGAACTCTAAGCGGAAACTACAATTTCAGTAATTTTGGCATAGGGGCCATGGTTTTGGATTCCAGCCTGAAAGATAAGCAAGAGGGCGGTACCGGCTATGTATTTAGCTTTAACTACGGTGATCTAAAAACCTGGAGGCCAGGTACCTATGGGCTATTTGCCAAATATTATGATCAGCCGCGGGGGACGTATATTGCTCATGGGATGAATGGCAGAGGCAGTTCAATGCAAGGCTTTAAGGGCCATGGTTTAGGCATGAACTACACCTTTGCCGAAAACTATGTCGGCGGTATTGAGTATTACGACCTGACAGACAAAATATCGGGGGCAAAAGGCGAAACATTGTGGAGCCACATAACTCATTATTTTTAACTAGTTAAGCAGGTGAAGTGTTGCAGATGGAATTAGTAGAGAGAATCCGGACGAAAAAAGACTATTTGGCCGTTGTCGGGCTTGGCTATGTTGGCTTACCGATGGCAGTTGCGTTTGCTGAGAAGGTCAAAACGCTGGGCTTTGATATTAATGAAGAAAAAATTAACGTTTACCAACAGGGAATCGATCCTACCAATGAGATTGGTGATGAAAAAATTAAAAGCACAGCAGTGGAGTTTACCACCGATCCTGCAAGGCTAAAAGAAGCCAAAGTGATTATTGTTGCTGTGCCAACACCGGTCAATGGGGATAAAACACCGAATCTGGCACCTGTTATCAATGCCAGTAAATTGATCGGCCAAAATCTATCGCAAGGCAGTATTGTTATTTTTGAGTCTACTGTATATCCCGGTGTTACCGAAGATGTTTGCATACCGATTTTAGAGAAAGAATCAGGTTTGGTATGTGGGAAAGATTTTAAAGTGGGTTATTCGCCGGAAAGAATTAATCCGGGAGATAAAGTGCATAGGCTTGAAAACATCCGTAAAGTCGTTGCCGGTATGGATGAAGAGACTGTGGCAGCCATTGCGGCTGTCTATGAGTTCATTATTCATGCAGGTGTCTATAAAGCACCCAGCATTAAAGTAGCGGAAGCGGCCAAACTGGCTGAGAATGCCCAAAGAGATATTAATATTGCTTTTATGAATGAACTGGCAATGGCCTTTGACCGCATGAGAATCAACACAAAAGATGTTATCGATGCGATGAATACCAAATGGAATGCTTTAGGGTTTTATCCAGGTCTGGTAGGCGGGCATTGTATCGGTGTCGATCCCTATTACTTTATTTATCAGGCTGAGATGCTGGGGTATCACTCGCAGATTATTGCTGCCGGCAGAAAAATCAATGACAATATGGGTGTTTTTGTTACTGATAACGTGATTAAGAAAATGATTCAGGCTGATAAGGATGTTAAGAAATCCAATATTTATATTATGGGGGTAACCTTCAAAGAAAACTGCCCGGATATGCGCAATTCGAAAGCTGTGGATGTCTGTAAATACCTTTCAGCATATGGAATTAAGGTCAAGGTGGTAGATCCGTATGTTGATCAGGCAGAATTCAATAAAGAACTTGATATAGAGCTTGTAGATTTGAAAAATGTCCGGAATGCCGATTGCCTGGTGTTTTTAGTAGCACATCAGCAGTTTAAGGATTTGCGGCCGGAAGATTTGGCCGGCATGTTCAAACAACAGGAACTACAAGCACAACATGTTGTTATTGATATCAAAAGTATATTTGAACAGAAAACCATAGAAGAAAAGGGTTACTGCTACTGGAGTCTTTAAGCATAAGGGGTGATATACGTGATCAATAAGAAAATTGTAGCAGCACTGGTTCTGCTAGGGCTTTGTCTGCTGGGAGGATTTTTCCTCAAAGACTTTGCTGCAACGCAAACCGGGGGGAGATACCGTAATATTACCGATGCGGCAAGTCCCTATCAGGCTGACGCCGAAATTACCCAGGCCTTGGAGCAACTGAAAAAAAGCCCGGAGAAGGCAACTGTCATTACCCGGAGCAATAGTAATCAGCGGCAGATTGCCCTCACTTTTGACGGGCTAACAGACCGCACTACTATGCAACAGATTTTAGATCTATTGAAAAAATATCAGGTAAAGGCAACATTTTTTGTGGATGGGATGCAGACTGCCGAAGATCCGCAAACTGTTGTCAATATCAAAACAGCAGGACAAAGAATCGGAAACTATACCCTTGCCGGTTTGGGTAAGATGGAGAATCTGCCTGCCGAACAGTTGGTTAGGGATTTTAGTCAGTCCCAGACGATCATTAAAATAGCCACCGGTCAAGGAACAGAGCTTCTAAAATGCAATGATACAAAATATACCGATCAGTTGCTGCAAGCGGCGAAAGCCTCAGGGTTTAAGAGTGTTGTAAGCAGTGATATTTTTCTTAATGTAAAACAAGTAAACTCTCTTGCTGCCGCAGAGGCTTTTGTCGGCAAGCTTAGACCAGGGAGTATTGTTTCCATTAAATTGCAAGACAATGTCGAGTCGATTATCAGTGAGCCGGGAAAAACGGCATTAAGCCCGGCAGTGGATAAACAGCCGGGCTTGAAAGCACTCCCTGAGCAAGCAGATCTAAGCGGAAAAGCGCTTATTGATACGTTAGAAAAACTATTAATTGCACTGAATAAAGGAAATTATATTACCACCTATGTGGAAGAATTTAAACCAATAAATACTACCCTTCAGCATAACAATAACGGGGATGACACCGCTTCTTTGCTGGCAAAAATTACTGCCCTCATACGAGAACAGGTTGTGAACTTGTTTTCTATCCGTACTGCTTATGCGGCAGCAACTGTGGCTGACCAGGCACAAGAAATCAAGACTATTTTTACCACTGAACCGGCGCTCGCCTATACGTTTGGAGGATTAGCCAACGAAGCCGTAGTAACCGACGTACTCGGAAGATTAAAGGAGCTTGGCATCATAGCAACCTTCTTTGTGGCAGAACCAGAAATGAAAAAGTATCCCGGAACACTGCGGCAGATTATAGCCAATGGCCACGAAATCGGGATTGCAATAAGGCCAAAAGATGGAGAAACAGCGGATGAAACCCGTAGTACGATTATGAGGGACCGTAAGAACCTGCAAGAACAGTTTGGTGTGGAAACGAATCTGGTAAAACAACCTTGGGGTGCCATAACAGACGCTACAAAAGAAGCCGTTTTAAGCCAGGGCTGCAGATTGATTGGGCAATCGGTTAATGTTGTACAAAGCAAACATAAAGATTATACCTCTGCAGATCAGGTCATGGCTGAGATTTTTGGAAAATCAGTGTTTTCTGTGGCCCGTGGTCAGATCATACATTTTAGGCTGGACTATTATACAAACGACAGGCTGGTTGGTGATTTGGTGGCAACCATCAAACAACGAAAAGTCGATAATATTGCTTATGCCACATCCTATGATAACCCTGAGAATAATCCTGCCAATGACTCGCAGTATATGATTAAGCCTGTAGGAGAAATTCTTAGTCACACACAGTTGATTTATCAATATCCGGTGGACCCGACAACTGTTCCGGCACGCTTAAGAGCAGACCGGTCCGGGCTTGATATTAATCAGGATAATATTCTAAACGAAGTCGCCAAACGTTATATCGGGAACAAGGATGTTGCTTACGGAAAAAGTACACTTGGTTTCTCGAAAATGGAAACCCGGCGCCTTGATACCAGTGGATTAGTACACACCGAAGATAATGTTATTTTCCTTACCTTCGATGACTGGGGAACAGATGCAGCAATCAATAAAATACTATATGTCTTGCGTAAGCATAACGCAACAGCGACGTTCTTTATTCTTACGAACAATGTACTGCATAACCCGAACCTGTTGCGAACAATTGCTATGGAAGGCCATAACATTGGCAATCACTCTGATCAGCACCGGCCGATGGCCTTCCGTGATCCTAAAACGGTCAGTCAGGTGACAATGCGGGATAAGGAGGAATATAGCAAAGAACTTGCCTTAGCCTATAAAAAACTGCATGATGTTACAGGTGATATGACCGTCAATGGTAAACCTGCATTGACCCGGTTCTTTCGTCCGCCAACACTGGCCATCAGTAAGGCGGGGGTTGAGGCAGTGCTTGAATCCGGTTCCGAGTACATTGTTTCCGGTTCGTGCAGTACAAATGACTATAAAGCTGAAAGTGTTCCTAAACTTGTAAATATCATCAAAGACGGGATCTATACAAAAAACGGTGAAGTGAAAAAAGGGTCTGTTCTGGTCATGCATATGATAGACAGTGCTGCATATACGGCAATGGCTTTAGACATATTGCTGACCGCAAATGAAGCCAAAGCGGACTCTGATCCTTCCAAGTTTAAAGTCGGCAGGTTGTCAGATTATTTAACAGATGACTATTCTCAGATAAACCGGAAACAATCTCTAAAATTAACAGCCTATGAAGGGCAAAAGTTGCAGAATCCATAATAAACGGGAGCGATGATTAGATGCCGTCTAGCGGCAGCGTAGAAATGGCAGGGAAGTGGACTTGAATAAGTTATTTCAACAGGCAAGAAAAGAGGAAAAGGATATTTTACTTGTTGCAAAACCTGACCGCAGGGTGCTTTCTAAAGTACCTGACAAAGAAGGATTGCGTACAAATGTAGATAGACGCCGTGTAAGAGACAATGAGGATTCCTCTGATATCTCAAGGCTTATTGAAAATGAAAAAACAGGTAAGCGTTATTTGGTTGATTATAATGTGTCAATTCAATATATTTCAGACAGCAAAGAGGTAACATGTCTTGGAAAAGGTATTGATATATCGTCTACCGGTATGTTACTTGAGGTTTCGCCGGATATTGCTCAGGATTTGCAGTATGCATCGAAAATCAGACTGAAATTTGTCATATCACCTGGTACGATGCCGGAAGGTTATGAGATGAAAGTCGATATTGCCGCTAAATATATCCGCTCTGGACAAAACGCAGACGGAAAAACCCTATGTGGGGTGGAATTTTTAGAATCACTGGCTCAGTATGCCACAAAGAAGAAAAATTGGTATATGCTTTCGGCAGCCTCAGTTTCCCTATTCTTTATTACTGCCTGCATTCTCCTGATGCGGGCAGAAAGTGTACTTTATTTTAAATTTAATAAAGTTTTGTATATGTATAGTATTATTGCGGCTAGCTTTTTGCTTACCAGATATCTGTTCGGCTCTTTTTATCGCCCTGTTCCCATCAACAAAGACTTCACACCAGGCGTTACGATTATTATTCCTTGCTTCAATGAAGAACAATGGATACAAAAAACGATTTTAGGCTGTATTAATCAGGATTATCCAGTCGAAAAACTGGAGGTTATCGTCGTAGATGATTGCTCTAACGACCAGTCTTTTGCAAAAATCAAAGAAATCGTAGAAGAACTGAACATCACAGAACAACGCTATGATATTGGAACCAGGCTGCATTATGTTCGTCAAGCAGGAAATGCAGGCAAACGGGAGGCCCTAGCCAAAGGGACCTTAATGGCTAAGCATGAATTGGTTGTGTTTGTTGATTCGGATAGCTTCCTGGATCCGTTTGCCATTCGTAATATCGTCCAGCCGTTTAAAGATTCTAAAATGGGCGGGGTTTCCGGCAGAACCGATGTCGCCAACACCTATACCAATGCCCTTACGAAATTGCAGTCTGTCCGGTATTATATTGCCTTTCGGATCATGAAAGCAGCCGAAAGCTATTTTGATGCAGTCACCTGCTTATCCGGCCCGCTCTCTTGCTACAGAAAAGATCTGGTTGTTAAATATATGGATGCATGGCTGAACCAACGATTCTGGGGCGAGAAGGCTACCTTTGGCGATGATCGCAGTATGACCAATTTTATCCTCAAAGAACATCGTACCGGTTATCAGGATACAGCTATATGTAATACGATTGTACCGAACACATATAGTATCTTTTTGAAACAACAGATGCGCTGGAAACGCTCCTGGCTGAGAGAGTCGCTGATTGCAGCCAGATTTATGTGGAGAAAAGAACCGTTTATGGCATTATCTTTTTATATGGGCGTGCTTGTGCCGCTTCTGGCGCCGATTATTGTTTTGTATAATCTGATTTATATTCCGGTTACCCACAGGGTGTTTCCGGTTACCTTTATCATTGGTATTTGTTTAATGGCGTTACTCATGAGTATGGCGCAGCTGTTTCTGAGAAAAAGCTCAACATGGATTTACGGGTTGTGGTTTTGCTTGTACTATGAGGCCGTACTATTATGGCAAATGCCGATTGCCTGGGTTACTTTCTGGAAAACTACCTGGGGAACACGGATGACGCCGGCAGATCTTGTCGAGCTGTCAAAAAAGAATCGCGGAAAGCAGAAGGGCATAGATTATGACGATGTCAAATGAACAATTTACTGCCCGCAAAGACCGGAAAAAAATTATCCGGGTAGTGATACAGGTGCTTATTATTCTGGCAGTGATTGCACTTTGCTTAGCCGCATTATTTACCCTCAAAGCATATAGACCTTACACCCCGCAGACTGCAAAATTCTCCGGGGATAGAGGGTTTATTACCCTTGCCTACTTTGGTGTGGACAGAACAGGCAATCAGAATCTAATCGGGGTGGAGCGTTTGCGGGAACAGTTGCAAGCGCTAAAAGATTTCGGTTATGTAACAATCAGCCAACAAGATATTTTAGACTACTATCAATCAGGCAAAGAGCTGCCGGAAAAATCATTGTTTCTGGTTTTTGAAGATGGCCGGAGGGATACTGCAGTTTTTGGGCAAAGAATTCTGGAGGACTTGAATTTTAAAGCAACAATGCTGACTTATCCGGAAAAGTTTGAAAAAAAAGACACTAAATTTTTAATGCCTGAAGAACTGATAGAACTTGAAAAAACAACTTTTTGGGAAATGGGAACCAATGGCTACCGGCTCGCGTTTATTAACGTATTTGACCGGTACGACAATTATCTGGGTGAATTAGACCCCTTGGAACACGCTGGTGTTTCGCCATATCTAGGGCGCAAATACAATCACTATCTGATGGATTACATTCGTGATGAATACGGAATTCCCAAAGAGAGTAATACCAAGATGAAAGAACGGATTACGTATGATTATGAAGCAATGCGCGATATTTATGCTAAGTCGCTTGGTTATGTACCGGGAACCTATATATTAATGCATTCCAATACCGGCAGTTTCGGCAATAATGACAAAGTAAGTGCTGTCAATGAACGCTGGATAAAAGAATTATTTAAAATGAACTTCAACAGGGAAGGGTTTAGCTTTAATCAGAGAAACAGCAGTGTGTATGATTTAACAAGGATGCAGCCACAGGCGTATTGGTACACCAATCATTTGCTGATGCGTATCAAATACGATATTAATCAGGACCTGGCATTTGTCAGTGGCGATTTGAATAAGCACAAGGCCTGGGAAACGCTTAAGGGGGCCCTGGAAATTCAAAAGGAAACAATGATTTTGACATCACTGCCACAAGATAAGGGTTTACTGCGCTTAAAGAACAGTGATGATTTTGAAGACATGAAGCTTTCTGTAAGACTAAAGGGAAATAAACTTGGTTTACAGAGAATATATCTCAGAGCAGATGAAAAACTAAACCGGTTCTTGTCTGTATATATTCTTAACAATATTC
>NZ_DATMXX010000282.1:0-2966 GCF_035561255.1 Sporomusa sp.
GGGTTAGAGAAACAAGCACATTTCCCTAATTCCCATTCAATTTCCAGCAAACGGTTGTATTTGGCCATCCTTTCGCTGCGGCAAGCAGAACCGGACTTAATTTGTACTCCGCCCATGGCTACCGAAAAGTCGGCAATAAAAGAATCTTCTGTTTCACCGCTTCGGTGCGAAATCACAAATCCCCACCCGGCTCTACGGCAGAGATTTATTGCCTCAATAGTTTCCGTTACAGTTCCAATCTGGTTTAGTTTAATTAAGGCTGCATTGGTGCTTTTATCCCTGATTCCCCGATTAATGAAATGTGTATTTGTCACATATAGATCATCACCAACAATCTGCACTTTATTTCCTAACAACGCTGTATGCTTTTGGAATCCCTCCCAATCGTTTTCTGCTAATCCATCCTCAATAGAAATAATAGGATATTTACCAACCCATGCCGCATAAAGGTCGTTCATTTCGCTGCTTGTCTTTTGTCCTTGACCTGATTTTGCTAAATGATACCATCCGTTTTCAAAAAATGAGCTTGCCGCCGGATCAAGGGCAATTGCAATGTCCTTTCCAGGTTGATACCCTGCCTTTTCTATCGCTTTTGTGATGAATGCACAGGCTTCATCATTGCTTTTCAGATTGGGGGCAAAACCGCCTTCATCCCCGACTGAAGTGTTGTATCCTTTATCACCTAGTATTTTCTTAAGTGCGTGAAAGGTTTCACTCCCATATCTTAAGGCTTCCGCAAATGACGGCGCCCCAATGGGCATTACCATAAATTCTTGAAAATCAACACTGTTATCTGCATGCTTTCCGCCGTTTAAAATATTCATCATCGGTACAGGAATTTGGACAGCACCCGGTCCGCCTAAATAAGCATATAAGGGAAGCCCAGTATTTTCAGCAGCAGCCCGGGCTGCACACATGGAAACACCCAGAATTGCGTTGGCGCCAAGTTTTGCTTTATTGGGAGTCCCGTCCATTTCAATGAGCAGCCTGTCAATCTCAGTTTGTTTTGCCGGGTCAAACCCAACGATTTCCGGAGCGATCATCTCGTTCACATTTGAGACCGCCTTTTGGACTCCTTTTCCCCCATACCGATTTCTGTCATTATCTCTCAGCTCAACTGCTTCATTTTTACCCGTTGAAGCACCGGAAGGAACTGATGCGGCTACTCTTACCCCGTTTTCCAAACTCATAAATACCCTGATCGTAGGGTTTCCTCGAGAATCAAGGATTTCAATGGCTTTCACGTTCTTAATCCTGTTACTCATTTTTATAACCATTCCTTTCGCTGCGCTCAGGCACAAAACGATATGAAAATGGTTGCCTGTGCGCTATTATTTAATTGGTCGTGCAAGTAACTACAGAGCACGTGGAGGTGAGTGCGTCCCCCTAGCCTTGTTTTTGGGGAGACCGCATTTTTATATGTGTCGCTCTGCCTAGTCAAGCACAAATAAGTGTGGCATAGACCACGTAGATTTATCTTTGTATAAACAACTCCTTTGTTTGTAGAGGGCGAGCAGTCAATGCTTGTGCGACCACTATACTATCTGAGAGAGGGAGTGTTTATGCTCAAAATTGTGTACCCTATCTGTTGCGGCATCGACGTGCACAAAACCTTCGTCGTTGCTACCATCGCGGCCACCGATCGCGAAAACATCACAACCTACAAAACCAAACGCTTTTCCACCTTTACCAAGGATCTGAGAGCCTTAGTGCTGTGGCTCTCCCATAATCAGTGTGTCCAAGTCTGCATCGAGTCCACCGGCAAGTACTGGATCCCTGTCTACAACATTCTGGAACCTTCCTGCCGGATCACCCTGGCGCACCCTAAATATGTCAAGGCGATCCGCGGCAAGAAGACTGACAAAAAGGATTCCATCTGGATTGCAGACCTTCACAAACATGGGCTGGTTCCCGGCAGTTTCATTCCTCCTGCAGATATTCGTGAAATTCGTGACCTGCTGCGCTACCGTTCCAAGCTGGTTTCCTTTGCGTCCAGCGAAAAAAACCGGGTGCAAAACTCCCTGACTGTTTCCAATATCATGCTTTCCAATGTGGTCTCCGATACCTTTGGCAAAAGTGCTTCGGCTATTCTTTCCCATCTGTTGAAACATCCTGATGATCAGGACTTTGATTTTCGGCCGCTTTTACACGGCTCGATGCTTAAGAAGCAAGCCGATATTGCCTTAGCTATTGACGGTACCATTAGCGAAGTTCAGTCTGGTAAAATATCCCTCTGCTTAAGCCATATGGATGCGATTAAACGCTACATCGCTCAAATAGAAGCAACTGCCATGCGCTTGGCCGCCCCTTACTCCGATGCCATCAGGATTATCCAGTCCCTTCCAGGTATTCGCCCCTTTTCTGCTCTTGCCATTTTCTCTGAAATCGGTGCTGATATGTCTGTTTTTCACTCGGACAAACATCTTTGTTCTTGGGCCGGACTTGCTCCTTCCAACGATCAGAGCGCCGGTAAGAAAAAATCGGTTCGCATTAGCCGGGCTGGCGTTTACATCAAGCCTTTACTCGTTCAATGTGCCAATGCGGCGATCAAGGATAAGGATTTTCCCTACTATCGCACCCGCTATGAAGCGATTAAGCACCGTCGCGGCCACAAAAGAGCCATTATTGCCATTGCCCGCATGATGCTCACCGCAATTTACCATATGCTTTCTGCGAATGAATTGTTTAATCCGGCTCTCTATGAAAAATCACAGTGTAAACCCGGTTTTGTGGCTTCCTCTGAACAACATGCCGTTAAACTTTTACAGCGTTTAGGTTATTCGGTTGTTAAAATAGCTGACTCTGTCTAAAATCGACTGTTATTGTTTCTCTTTTTTTGACCTATATGGTAGGTCTGTTCAAGTGCGCCTTTTTACGGATTTTTATTGTTTTTTTACTCCCTTATTCTTTTTCAGATTTTAAAACCTCCCCCACCAATAAAAAGTAAATGTCAAACCGGTTCACAT
>NZ_DATMXX010000283.1:0-10396 GCF_035561255.1 Sporomusa sp.
CCTATGTATTCTCATACATAGGTTTTACTAAAATTAATGTTTGTGGTGCCGATAGTATTCGGCGACTTTGGCAAACGCATTACCACTGGCCGCAATGGTAGCACCGATATCGGCGTGGGTGTGGGCGCCTGACATGAAGGCAGCTTCGAACTGAGATGGTGCCAGGTAGATGCCCTGTTCGAGCATTGCATGGAAGAACACGTTAAAGGCTGCAACATCTGAGCGCTTGGCGCTGTCATAATCGTATACCGGTTTATCACTAAAGAACAGGCCAAACATTGAACCGGCCTGATGAAACTGGAAGTTGAACCCAAAGGCCTGCGCTTGTGCCTGAACCCCGGCGCACAACGCGGCAGTCATTGTTGTTATTTTCTCATAGAAATCAGGGGCTTCTGACAACAATCGCAAGGTAGCAAGTCCGGCAGTCATCGCCAGCGGATTACCGCTCAGCGTCCCCGCCTGATATACCGGACCGGCCGGGGCAATTTGCTCCATAATATCCCGCCGCCCACCATATGCGCCAACAGGCAAGCCGCCCCCAATTACTTTGCCAAGGCAGGTAAGATCTGGTGTAATGTTATAGACCTCCTGTGCCCCCCCATAAGCAACACGGAAACCGGACATAACTTCATCAAAAATCAACAATGCGCCGTAGCTCTCGGTCAGGGCCCGTACCTTTTCCAGATAGCCGGGCCGCGGCAGCACCAAGCCCATATTACCAGGCACCGGTTCAATGATTACAGCAGCAATATCCTCACCGTGTTTCTCAAAGATTTCTGTCAAACCCTTAACGTCGTTATAATCAACCGTAAGGGTATTAACAGCAATACTTTCCGGTACCCCCGGACTGTCAGGAACGCCCAGTGTTGTAGCCCCTGACCCCGCTTTGACCAGCAAACTGTCATGGTGACCATGATAGCAGCCGACAAATTTTACAATTTTATTGCGTTTCGTATACGCCCGCGCCAGCCGGAGCACACTCATGGTGGCTTCAGTACCGGAATTAACACAACGGACAAGTTCCATGGACGGAACAGCTTCAGTAATCAGGCGCGCGAGTTCTGTTTCTAAAAGGGTGGGTGCACCGTAGCTGGTACCACGCTCTAACGCATCTTTAAGTTCACCGATAACCTCCGGATGAGCGTGACCTAGAATCATGGGCCCCCAGGAACCGACATAGTCAATGTAGACATTACCATCAATATCATAGATACGGCTGCCGGCCGCTTTGGCAATAAAGGGCGGTGTACCGCCAACACCCCGGTACGAGCGGACTGGACTGTTGACACCGCCGGGAATGTATTGTTTAGCCTCAGCAAAGGCTTTTACTGATTTGTCTAATTTAAATGCCATTGTTATATCCCCTTTCCTCTACAACCAGCGTACCGCATCCAGGGCATGATAGGTAATAATCATATCAGCACCTGCACGTTTCATACTTGTGAGTGTTTCAATAACCAGGCGCGGTTCGTCGATCAGGCCCTGAGCGGCGGCGGCCTTAACCATAGCATATTCACCACTGACATTATAAGCGGCGACAGGCAACAGGAACTTATCTTTTACCTGGCGGACAATATCAAGGTAAGCCAGCGCCGGCTTGACGATAATAATATCTGCCCCTTCCTCAACATCAAGCGCAACTTCCCTGAGCGCTTCCCGTGAGTTGGCCGGATCCATCTGATACGCCCGGCGGTCGCCAAACTGTGGCGTCGAATCGGCGGCGTCCCGGAAAGGCCCGTAGTACCCTGAGGCATATTTAGCCGAATATGACATAATACTGACATCACTACAGTCAGAGCGGTCCAATAGCTCGCGAATAGCAGCTACCCTGCCATCCATCATATCAGACGGAGCTACCATATCAGCCCCCGCTTTAGCATGGCTAAGCGCCACCGCGGCTAAGAGCGGCAGGGTCGGATCATTATCCACTTTATTGCCGTTCAGGAGGCCGCAATGTCCATGGTCGGTATACTGACACAGGCATACATCAGTGATGACAACAAGCTCAGGCAAGGCTTGCTTAATGGCCATAACAGTCTGCTGCACCGGACTGTTCATGTCCCAGGCGCTGCTGCCACGCGCATCCTTGTATTCAGGCAAACCGAACACCAGCACTGCCGGAATACCTAAATCATAGACCTCCCGCGCCACCAGGACAGCCATATCAGGTGACAAGTGGTAATTACCTGGCAAGGACTTAATCTCTTTCTTAACCTTGGTACCAGGCACAACAAACAACGGATAGACCAGGTTGGCGGCCGTTAATGCCGTCTCCCGCACCATACTGCGGATACCGCCGGAGGCTCTCAGCCGCCGGGGACGGTGAATGATAGGCATGATTACTCCTCCCTGTACATAGCCGTAATGGCTGCAATTAATCCTTTAATGGTATATTCTTCGGCAATAACGTCGGGCTTAATGCCATTAGCCAGGCAGGTCTCTGCCGTAATTGGCCCAATACAGGCCACCTTGGCTTTGGCAATAAACCGGGCACCCTCTTGACCCAAAAGGTTTAACAGATTGGTTACAGTCGAAGAGCTGGTAAAGGTAATCAGTTCAATCTCGCCCTGTTCCAATTTGGCTGCCAGTTTCAGCCCGTCGGTATCGCCAACAAGGGTACGATACGCAGGGACCACATTGACAACAGCCCCCAGCTCTGTCAGTTTTACCGGCAGAATATCCCGCGCCACCAAAGCACGGGGAATAAGGACTTTCATGCCTTGTTTTATGTAAGGTTCCAGCGCCTCAATAACACCTTCTGCCCTAAATTCGGCAGGGATGATATCTGCTGTAATGCCATAATTCTTCAACAAATTCGCCGTTGGTGAGCCGATAGCAGCCACTCTGGCAGCAATCGCTCTGGTGTCCAGCCCGGCGGCAGCCAAACGGCTGAAGAAATGCTCGACACCGTTAACACTGGTGAAAATCAACCAGTTATATTCATTAAGCCTGGCAATGGCTTCATCAAGCGGCTCATAGCTTTCCGGCGGTACGATCTTAATGGCCGGAGCTTCAATACAGTTGGCGCCCAGTTTTGCCAGACCGTCCGTGAGGGCGCTGGCCTGTTCGCGGGCCCGGGTTACAAGTACTTTTTTGCCATACAGCACCTTATTGTCAAACCACGCCAGTTTATCGCGCAAGGTAACAACATGACCAACGATGAAGATAGCAGGTGGCTTTAAGCCCCTGGCGGCAACATCCTGTGCAGCCTGACCGACAGTGGTTACCAGTACTTCCTGCTCCGGCTTGGTACCCCAGCGAATGACAGCTGCCGGAGTATCGGCAGGACGGCCATGTTCGATCAGGTTCCCGGTGATATAGGGCAGGTTCTCCACGCCCATCAGGAACACTAAGGTATCAACAGCGGTAGCCAGTTTATCCCATTTGATCGTTGATTCGGCTTTAGTTGGGTCTTCGTGCCCGGTAATGACGGCAAATGAGGTGGCAATACCCCGGTGAGTGACAGGAATACCGGCATATGCCGGTACTGAAATCGCCGAAGTGATACCTGGTACAACCTCAAAGGGAATATGATTCTCTAACAGTTTTAGTGCTTCTTCACCACCGCGTCCAAAAACAAACGGGTCCCCGCCTTTAAGACGTACGACAATTTTGTTTTCTTGGGCTTTATCTACCAGCAGCTGGTTAATATCCTCCTGCCGCATGGTATGATCGCTTGAGGCTTTACCCACATAAATAAGTTCAACATTTGACCTGGCATGTGCCAGCAGGCGATCATCGGCCAGCCGGTCATACACGATCGTGTCTGCTTCTTTTATACATTCAATTGCTTTGACGCTAATTAGCCCGTAGTCACCAGGACCTGCACCGACTAAGTAGACAATTCCCTGTTTCATTGGAATCCCCCTTAACCCAATCTTGCTCTTCGAAAATGAATCAAATAAAGATATTTCTTTAGACCGTTACGCTAGCGCTTAACCTGCGCTTTTATAATAACAGCCTGCATGAAATCTTTATTGGATACTATTACTCTCCGCAAATAATTTTGCCAGTATCTCGCGCCCGCCGTTTTTCAGCATGCGCACTGCCAGTGTCTGCCCCAACGCCGCCGCCTCGGCCGGGCTGCCCAGAGTGGTATCGCGAACAACCTCCTGGCCATCAGGCGACATGATAACAGCATTAAGGCTGAGCTGGCCATTCTGGTCAAGCTGACCGTAAACACCAATAGGGATCTGACAGCCGCCCTCGACCTCAGACAGAAAACTCCGTTCCGCCAGTGTAGCCTGCCGGGTCGGTTCATGATTCAAAAATCGCAGCATCGCCAGCGTCTCAGCATCATTCTCCCGTGCTTCCAGCGCCAATGCGCCCTGCCCGACAGCAGGCAAACAAATATCCTGCGGCAATACCTGGGTAATATGCCCGTCCCACCCCAGACGTTTGAGGCCGGCCACTGCCAGCAGAATCGCATCAAGCTTTTCGGTTGTCAGCTTTTTCAGCCTGGTATCCAGATTGCCGCGCAAGTCAACAATCGTTAGGTCAGGCCGTGCGTTTAGCAATTGGGCCTTACGCCGCAGGCTTGAGGTACCAACCCGGGCGTTAACAGGCAGCTTATCCAGCGTTTTAAATTCAGGACTAATCAGAGCATCACCAGGATCAACCCGGTCAGTAACTGCCGCTAACACAAGGCCCTCCGGCAGTTCGGTGGGCATATCTTTCAGACTGTGCACAGCCAGGTCGATTTCACCACCGAGCATGGCCACTTCCAGTTCTTTGGTAAACAGACCCTTGCCCCCAATCTTGGCAAGCGGTACATCAAGAATCCGATCCCCTGTTGTTACCATATTCTTTAGGACAATCTCTACTTCCGGATAGCGCTCACGCAGACAGGCTGCCACATAATTGGCCTGCCACAAAGCCAGCTTACTACCGCGCGTACCGATGACTAGTTTTTGTTTCACTGTCTTGTTCCTCTCCTACATGGTCTTCTCGTTCCCGCGTCATTTCCAGTGCAATATCCAGTTTAAACATTTTCCGGAGAGCATCCTGGTAGTGATATTCTTTGTCGGTACCGGCAGCTTCATTAAGCCGGACAATCGGGTCACGAAGCAGTTTTCTTACAATCATCTTAGACATATTTTCAAATATTCGCCGTTCATCGGCAGTAATATCAGGCAGCTTAGCCATCGCCCGCTTTATTTCCCGCTGGCGGATACGTTCGGCCTTATCGGTTAGGCGGACCAGCGTCGGTTGGTAGGACAGATAGCGAAAACGTTCAATAATTCCGGCCATTTCCTCGTCAATCAGCTTTTCGGCCTCGACAGCCTCCTGCTCCCGCCCGCGCATATTGGATTCAACAACAGCCTCCAGGTCATCGATATTATATAAGGTGGCCCCGGCAATAGCCCCAACCTCAGGCTCAACATCGCGCGGTACAGCAATATCAATAAAAAAGATCGGCCGTCCCTGCCTTTTAGGCATAAGATGTGCCACATCCCACGCATGGATAATATAATGTGGCGCCCCGGTAGATGTAATGATAATATCGGCGTCAATAGCTGACTTCATAAAATCCTCAAAGGGAACAGCCACCCCGCGAAACTTATCGGCCAGGGCAGCCGCCCTGTCAAAGTTGCGATTTGACACAAACACTGTCTTGACACCGCTCGCAACAAGGTGCCTGGCGGTAAGTTCACTCATCTCACCGGCTCCCAGTACCAAGACATTAGTAGACGACAAATCACCCAGTACTTTTTTTGCCAATTCAACAGCGGCATAGCTGACAGACACCGCACTATAGGCAATACGGGTCGTTGTCCGGATTTTTTTACCAACAGCAATCGCCCTGTTGAACAAGGTATTAAGCACAGTGCTGGTGGTACCGGCCGTCCGGGCCATAGCATACGCTGTCTTTACCTGACTTAAGATCTGGCCTTCCCCAAGTACCAGGGAATCAAGGCTGGCGCTTACCCGGAACAAATGCCGGATACATTCCTCTTCCTGGAAATAAAACAGATAGTCATAGCTTGTCTCAGCTAACACACCAGGTGCCATATGGTCAAGAAACTCCTGCATAACAGGCAGGGCATCGTCGGCCTCTTCAACGACAGCATACATTTCGGTCCGGTTACAGGTAGACAAAATAACGCATTCCCGGATATCGTCATATTCAGGAAGACGCTTATAGGCTACTTTAATCTTTTCTTCAGAAAAGGAGAAGCATTCCCGGACTTCTACCGGGGCAGTTCTATGATTTAGGCCCAGTACAACAAGCTGCATGTCGTATTCTCTCCTCTGCTTCGCTAAACTTACCACTTTTGAGCAAGTGCAGCGCCTCATGGTCAATGGTTTCGCGCCAGAATTTTTCTCGTTCTTTTGCTGTTGCTAAACGGTCTTTCATTTCAGGCCGCAATTTGGCGATAAGCGTCAGGTAATGGCCATATTCCGGACCATATCTTGCAGCGATATCCTCTTTCAGGCGCCTGGCCAAGGCTGGACTGCCGCCACCTGTCGAAACTGTAATTAATAAATCACCGTGTGTAATATGTGCCGGCACATAAAAATCAGACAGCTCAGGCGCGTCAGCACTATTGACTAAAGCACCCGCTGCCCGCGCTTCCACCGCAGCCTGGCGATTAATATCCACCTGGTCGGTAGCGCAGAATACCAGAAAAAAATTATATAAATCACCCGGGGCATAGACGCGCGACATCCAGGTCAGGCGCCGGGCTTCCGCCAGACTGGTAAGCCCGGGTGTCAGTACCGGACTAAACACACTTACTTCGGCGCCGGTTGCAATAAGTGTCATCACTTTCCGCTCAGCAACCGCACCACCACCGACAACAGCGCAGCGCCGTCCGGTTAATTTTAGATTTATTGGGTATAACTCCATTCATTTCACGTCCTGGGATGAGTTATTGTGCCACAAACATCTTATCATATTTCGCGGCTAAATGGTAATTTTCCTTTTAATTCAGATAAAATAATGGCCAAACCCAAACCTGGCCCGGCATTCCCGCCGGCGGTGGAGCTAGTCTGTTTTAGATGCAGGTGGCAGTGGCTTTTTTGGTATGGCAAAGTAGGACTCTAATACACGTCTGGTAACCGGTGCAGCTGCCATGGAACCCTCACCACCGTCTTCAACAAGGACAGCTACCGCGATTTCCGGGTTTTCGGCCGGGGCATAGCAGGCAAACCAGGAATGAGTCGTACCTCGCCCGGTCTCAGCTGAGCCCGATTTTCCCGCCACGGTTTTGGGAAACCCTTTAAAGGTGGCTGAGCCTGTACCACGCGCGGTAACAGCAATCATGCCCTGACGTATTGTATCCCATACCTCAGGCCTAAGGTAAATTGTCCGCAGAACCTCCGGCTGCAAATCTTCGACAAGGTTGCCCTCCGGCGTCAGCACCTTATCTACCAGCATTGGTTTATAGACAATACCACTATTAGCAGCCGCCATAGCCAGCAGGGCCTGCTGCAGGGGTGTTATCAGGTAGTAGCCCTGACCAATGGCAGCGATCAGGGTTTCCCCTGGATACCAACCCTCGCCATAGGTTGCCTGCTTCCATTCGGTAGTCGGCACTATCCCTTTTTCTTCACCGGCGAGCTTAATGCCTGACTTTTGCCCCAGGCCAAATGTCAGGGCATATGAGGCTAAATTATCAGCTCCCAGACGACGCCCTAATTCATAAAATACCGGGTCGCTCGACCAAGCCAGGGCGTCGGTAATCGTCAATTTGCCAAGCCCTTTGGTATCCCAGCCATAAAAGCTCCAGCCATTTAATACATATACGCCGCGATCATCGAAGATCTCCTGCGGGGTAGTCAGGTTCATCTCCAGGGCAGCGGCAGCTGTGACAATTTTGAATACCGAAGCAGGCGGGTAGGTATTCTGGATAGCACGGTTACTTAGCGGGGTATTCGGATTGGAGATAAGCTTATTCCACTCCAGACTGGTAATTCCGCCTGCAAACACATTGGGATCATAGGCCGGGTTGCTGGCCATAACCAATACACCACCGGTTTTAACATCAATCACTACCACTGCCCCGCCTTTGGCTGGTGCCCCTATTCTCCGGCTGGCTTCCACCTGTACATTCAGTGCCTCTTCCGCCGCTTTCTGCAGGTTGGCGTCAATTGTCAGTACAAGCCCCTTACCGGGATGAGATGCGCGGTCGCCCAGTGAGCGCACCTCCTCACCGCCGGCATTCACCTCTAGCTGCAGACCACCATCCTTACCACGCAACGCGTCTTCCCACTCCCGCTCTAAACCGTCCTTACCGACCAGATCGGTTGCCCGAACCCCTTGTTTCTTACGCCTGGCATACTCTTCTTCACTTATGAGGCCGACAAACCCCAGCACCTGGGCTGCAAGCTCCTTATAAACATACTGCCTGACCGGAATCGCTTCAATGATAACCCCCGGCAGATAATACTGCCGTTCCTCAACCTTAGCTATTATGGCGGCATCAACGTCTCTTTTGATCCGCACTGGCGTGTAGAGGAAATCTTCACTGCCTTTTATCAACCGGTCAATCTCCTCAGCCGGGACACCGGTAATCATAGACAGCAACGGGGTAGCCTCCTGCGGATTAGTATACTCGCTGGGAATGATTGATACGGCGAAACTTGGCCGGTTAGTCACAATAACTGCGCCATTTCTATCATAGATGGTGCCACGCGGCGCCTGATCGATAATTTGCCTGGTACGATTCTGTTCGGCAATTTTTTTATATTGAACCCCCTGGAATAACTGCATCCATACCAGTCTAAGCAGCAATATGCCAATGATACCGACACAAATAATCGCTAATGTTCCAATACGGCGTCTCTCATCCCACATACGTGTCCCCTTTTCCTTCAACGCAATTCACATCATTTAGTATCCCATAATAGGCAAAAAAAATAGCAACCGTGCGCAAAAGCAGCCGGTTGCTCCATGACCATTATTAACGAGACCCCGTGAGTTGGGGGACTTTTTACACTTACTGAGTTACATAGTCTTTGCCTACAATTACCTTTACCGTGTCAGCGTTGCTGTCATCCTGGTTAACCTGCAGCGCATAGCGGAAAGGCAATCTTGTTAATTTGCCGCTAGCCTCACTGCCATTGGCTATTACCACCGTATTTTTATTAGCAGTTTTAGTGCCTGCAACACTTATAACCTCGTAGCCCTGGCTGCGGAGCATAGCCGCCATCTTATCACCGGCCTCCGGAACGCCACTGGCATTCACGACCTCAAACCGCAGCTTACTGGTTGCCGCCGGCGACTTGGCATCCGTCACCTTAGGTTTCTCTGCTTCCTTAGGCTTGTCAGGAGCCTTGGGATCGATTATCGCTTTGGGTTTGGGGTCTTTTGCATCATCCGGCTTTTTAGGTACATCAATTATTTTCATCTCTTGCGGGACAGACCGTTCATATTGGGCAGCGGTTGTCCGTGCTGCTGCCACAAACTTGTCGTCTGCGGTCATTGCCTGCGAAAAAATCACATAGTTTCTCAGTTCAATGATATCAGGCAGCCAATAACTAATATCAGCAATATAAGCCGGTTTTCCCGGAACTGTCTCAGCCTTCAAACCGGCCTTACTGGCATCGTTTAACAGTTTCGCTAAGTTTAGCATTTCCGATGTGGTCATGTCTGTGTTGAGGGCTGAGTTTACCTCCCTGATAATGGTAGGTATCCGCGGCAGGATAAACGGGCTGCTTGCTTCTTTGAGCATGGCTTTAACAAACTTCTGCTGGCGCTCAATCCGGCCAATGTCGCCCTCTTCGTCGCGATAGCGAACATATTTAATGGCGGTCCGTCCATCCATTTTTTGCACACCTGGCTTAAGGTCGATTAACAGGTTATCATATGGATCCTCATAGTACATGCGTTTCTCGACATCAATGGTTACCCCGCCTACGGCATCAACAATTTTATTAAAGGCAGCAAAATTAATAATGGCATAATAGTCCATTGGAATACCCAATAAATCTTCCACGGCCCGTTGGGATAGCCGATGGCCGCCTTCTGCATAAGCATGGTTAATTTTGTCCCAGCCGTAGCCAGGAATCTTGACCCTGGTGTCACGCGGCACCGAGAGCAAAGATACTTCCTTGGTCGAGGTGTCAACAGTAACGACAAACATTGTATCTGAACGGCCGACATCATCGCTGCGCTCATCTACCCCCATAACCAGGATATTGACTTTATGCGGCATCCCTGTCGCATTCGCGCCTGCCCGCCGTGCCTTTTCAAAGGTACCACCTGTTGACCAATAGTACGTAGCTCCTGCCACGCTAATAAAAAGAAGTAAACAAGTTAGTATAAGCAAAAACCGGCCGCGCCGGTTTTTGCGCTGATCAACAAGCCGTTTTTCGAGGCGTGATGTCATAACACAATCACCCTTTCATCGTCTTTATATTACTTTTTATTACATAACAAGACAAGCCCTGT
>NZ_DATMXX010000284.1:0-3057 GCF_035561255.1 Sporomusa sp.
TTGTAGAATTAAAACCAGGGCAAATATCAATCTTCGTCGACACCTTACCACTAACTTAAAAATGCTTCAAGTTATTAATACGTCAAATTGCAAGTTTATTAGGGATAGATAGAAATGTTGTGCAACGAAATAAATGAGTCGGAGAACCGTCCCGCGACTCTCAAGCTTTATTAACAGAAGTAACAATATTTACAAAACGATTTACATTACTAAGCAATACGATATAATTTAAACAGGACTTGTCTACAACCACAGTTATTCCCCGGCTTAATTGCCGGGAATTTTTTTTTATTCCCAAGATTTCAGATCGATCAAGGCCCCGGTAGTGTGGCGGATGTAACAGAAGGTTTCACGTGATTGTGGCAGGAGTTGCTCCTCCTGGTGCTACAAATTATATGTAAAAGCATACATATAATTAAGGAGGGGTTGCATGTTTATCAAACTGGTGAATGTTGCCTGTTGGAAGACAACGTTGATCTGCTTAGCTTTCCTTGCCTGTGTTAGCACGGCAAGGTTAGCAGGGGAAGAACCTGCCCTGCCACCGCCAAACTCAACCGGCGCCGCCAATTATTACGAAATGGACCCCAGCCCTTACTACCTATCGCTTGGGGTCAAAGGGTATCAGCAGACAACTGATTATACCTGTGGCCCGGCTGCCGTTATGTCACTTTTGCATTGGTACAATATACTAGATGACGATTCAATGAACCATGATACTGAAATGCGCATCGCCCAGGAGATGGGGACCGGCGATATGGAGTCCGAACATCCGGGTACACCCCCCTACAAGATGGAAAATTGGTTAAAGCAAAACGGATTTGAGGTGATACTCGGTTATAATGGAACAATGGAAATGCTCCGGGAGAACCTTGAGCAAGGGATACCTACCCTTGTTGAATGGATTGACTGGGGCGGTCATTGGGTAGTTGTTACAGGTTACTATGCAGCCTCCGAATCACCTGAGCAAGGCGTTGACTCCATCTTTTTCGCCGATCCGGCCGTTCATTGGACCACTGTCAATAATCCGGATGGAATATCTTCCTTTAACGCCTTGCGGTTTCAGGACATGTGGTTTGATGCTAAGTACCTTAAACCAGGGCATATAGTAAATAATGTATATATGGTTGTTGTCCCCAAGAAGAATTAGTAAGTTAGGTAGCTTAACAAAGATAGCCTCAGTCCCGCTGCGTGCGGGTCTGAGGCCGTGTTCATTTTTATACGATCAGGAAAACGTGTGATAAATACTAAAGGTTTTGCTTTCCGGGCAAGCAGGACTGAGGGGTGGAAGCTATTTTGGGGACAAGTGGACGCTCAGGTCTGACCAGGAACCAAGCAATCATACCGATTATGGCAAATGCTGAAGTTACTGTAATTGCTGATTGCCAGCCGTAATTGGTTGCTATCCAGGCGGTAAGCAATGGCGCTGCTACCCCGCCGAGGTTGCCCCAGAAGTTCATCCAGCCGGAAACAGATCCCGAAAACTTGCCGCCAAGGTCAATACAGGCCGCCCAACCGGCGTTAAATGTCAAACCAAGCGACCCCAGGGACAGGGTTAGCCAGAAAACATTCATGGTCGGAGTGGTGGCAATTGCACCAAGATAGAGGCAGACACAGCACAGTGCCAGGCCGATTACGCCTGATAATGTCCGGACTTTATACTTCGATACCCCGGCCATAATTAGTTTGTCGCTGAGGTAGCCGGTAGCAAAAGTGACAATACAGAGTGCAGCCCAGGGGAAGGAGGCGGCAATTCCCATCTTTTGCAGGGAAAAGTTCTGGGCCTCCATGAGATACAGCGGCAGCCAGGCTAAAAACACATACATAATGTAGTCGGTTATAAAAAACTGGATACCAATTGCCCAGAACTGGGGAGAGGTGAGAAAGCTTCGCCAGGGTGCCAGTTCTTTTTGGGGTTGGGTAGCTTCCGGATTATCGCCCTCAATGTGGGCAACTTCGGCAGCATTGACAAACTTATTATGCCGGGGCGACTCGGTGGCGAAATAGTACCAGGCTGCGGCTAGAATAATGCCGGCAGCACCGAAGATCACAAAGACAGAACGCCACCCGAAGGCCAGCATAAGAGCGACGGTGGCAGCCGGGCCGACTACAGGACCGAAAAATACACCACCTAACAAAAAGGATGCGCCGCGGGCTTTTTCGTTCGAGTTGAACCAACGATAGATGAACCGGCTGAACGAAGGGGCCAGCGGGCCTTCGCCGATGCCGAATAAAGTGCGGACAACCGCAAACATGGGCAGGCTGTTACAGGTTGCCGTCAGCGCAGTGAAAATTGACCAAAACGTTGCGGCGACGGTAATTACCACGCGGTGCCCGAAGATCTCGGACATGATCCCGCCAGGTATCTGCATAAGCGAGTAGCCAAGAAAAAATGCTGTTTGCAGCAAGCCGATATCCATTTTGCTAAAACTAAATTCTTTCATAATCTCCGGGGTAGCTACTGACAAATTGACACGATCCATATAAGATATAAAACTGATGAGGAACATAAGTACTGCCAGAAACCAGCGAAACTGAGTGGATTTTGTGTTCATAGTAACCTCCTGTAAAATAATAAAAAACCCCTTATCCCAATAGAATAGATCTAAGGGGCAAGAGGTTAATCCCGCGGTACCACCCTTGTTAACCGTTGATAAATAACGGTTTTCTCGTCAGGTCAAACAACCCTAAGCAAATAACGGTTGCACTCGTTTGAGTCGAGTCCGGCGAAGCTTACTTGGCGAAAAAAAATCAGCCGTTGGGCTTTGCAGTTCAGGAGTGATTAGGCTATACCGGTTTGTTACTGACTCGCACCATCCGTCAGTTCTCTGAAACTCTGCGGCAAGCTTGTCTCCTTCATCACTTTTAATGGTTATTAATATTGTAATGTTGTAAACTTGCAATACCTAAAGTATAGTCACCCAGATACTATTCGTCAAGTAATTTTTGTGCGATATATTTTCATAACAGATGTAACCCTGGTCGCTTTACGCCACAGTGGAGTGTCAATAATTAACTCAATTAACAAGACACAACCACCGTCCCCCCGTCTTTTGCGTC
>NZ_DATMXX010000285.1:0-2580 GCF_035561255.1 Sporomusa sp.
CTATAATGTCAGAAACATTAGGAAAAAGCGCGGCAAAAATTCAGGAAGCACTTAATAAGTACGGTTTGGAGCTCAAGGTAGTTACTATGCAGGATTCCACCCGCACTTGTGTCGAAGCAGCAAATACCATTGGCTGTGAAGTCGGGCAAATCGTCAAATCCATGATCTTTCGTGGAAAAACCAGCGGTGCCCCTGTACTTATTGTCGCCAGTGGCAACAACCGTATTAATGAGAAAAAGATGAAGGAATACCTGGGAGAAGCAGTATCCCGGCCTGATGCCAATTATGTTCAGGAAACCACTGGCTTTGCCATTGGTGGTATCCCGCCCATCGGACATGTGAACCAACTCAAATGCTTTATCGACTCAGACCTGTTTCAATATAGCGAGGTTTGGGCAGCTGCTGGCACGCCGTTTGACGTATTTTGTCTTACTCCCGAGCAATTAGCAACAATCACACAAGGGAAAATCATTGATGTAAAATAAAAATAGGCTTTTAGTCGACTAACTTTCAGGGACTTAGCGCTCTTAACTTCCACTTATGAAGATGGAAGCCTTAGAGCT
Organism: Sporomusa sp.; assembly: GCF_035561255.1. Taxonomy (GTDB): domain Bacteria; phylum Bacillota; class Negativicutes; order Sporomusales; family Sporomusaceae; genus Sporomusa. The sequence goes on from NZ_DATMXX010000285.1 coordinate 564, forward strand.
GCTTGGTCCTTTTTTATCCTGATGAGTCTGCTTAAAAACCCTCATTTTTTCACCAATTTTAAAAGAGAAATCGTCATATCCGTCGAATACTACTGGTAAAGAACGGTAGAAAGAGGGTTGGACGATGTTCCGCTGGGATAATGTACAAACCAGTTTTTACAATTATGATGAGTTGTGGGATATATTGATTCCAGAGAACTCTGTCTATCGGTTGTTCCGTGAATTCGCCCCGATACTCGTAGTTCCCGAAGACCTAGAGGGTTTATACAGTCGGGATAACGGCAGACCAAGCTTATTTGCGCTGAGAATGACGCTGGCTTGCCTATTGCAACAGATGCACGCAGCCTCAGATCGCGATATGGAACAACAGACACAGGTAAATCTAGAATTTAAATATGCACTCGGCATGGGAGTTGATGAACCTGGGATTGATGCGGTTAGCTTATTTGTTCATCGGCAGCGTTTGATTCATCAAAATCTGGATACCTTGCTGTTGCAGCGTTTTATCTATCTACTGTACTGTTTGGGAATTTTGACAGGGAAAGAGCCCTTTTTAACCGATACGACGCATTCAATTTCTCCCATCAGTGAACAGAGTTCGATTAGTCTTATTCAACAAGCCGTCACGTTTGTGGTACGTCGCCTCAAGAAGAAAGGCCATATCTGTCAATTGCCCAACGATTTGCGCAAGCCGCTAACGCAGGAGAAGCGGTGGGAAGCGAGTTCATTACCAGACTATATTCGGGTGATTGATTTCCTTCTTCAATGGTTCGAACAAAATCCTGATTTGTTAGAAGATGACGTATTGAAGAGTCGTGTCTGCTGTTTAGCGCGTATCATGAAGGAACGCGTCATTCGGCATGCGGACAGTACCGTTACGTTTGCTGACACATCCACAGTAAAAGATATGGTTATCTCCGCGTATGATGTCGATGCTCGGTTTGGCTGCAAAGGGAAGATTCACTGGCGTGGCTACAAAATCGGCTCCATACAGATAGGTAAGACAGGCTTTATTGCCGCTAGCGACGTAATCGCTGCCAACCAGCATGACGGCGATACTCTAGCTCCATTAATCGATTCGTTGTTGCTCTCTCCGGTAGAAGAACCGACGGTCATTGGTGATTCGCACTATGGAGCGGTTGAACAACGGTTAGAAATGCAAGCAAGAGAGGTAAAAGTCATAGCGCCAGCGGCGAGAACACCAGAAGGCCCTACCATTGAAGAGGAGGGTTTCCAGGTTAGCGATGATTTATCCAGGCTCACCTGTCCGCAAGGCCATGACTGCGGTCGGTCGTATGAGGTAAAGTACGGAATGCAGTTCCATATTCGGAACACGAAGAAATCACCTTGCCAAACGTGTCCCCTAACTTCGACGTGTTTAGGCGGAAAAGATCGACGTACCGTGTTTGTTCATAAACATCACGCCATTATATCTCAGGCTCGGCGAGAAGAGAATACAGACTTGTTTAAGGCAAGCATGAATCTGCGTAAACAGATCGAGGCCAAGCAAAATGAGTTAGTAAACTACTATGGTCTTCGCCGTACTCAATATCGGGGAACACGCAATTTAGCTTATGTTGCGCGGATGAGATCATTAGGTGCAAATTTCCGCCGCCTTCAGCGTCTATTGAATAGTCCTAAACATGCATATTGTATTGATAAGGACACGGCAAAAAAGGCGGTGTGGTCACATGCGGCCTGACAAGGGGGTAGTCTGCCCTCTTAACGGTTTACGGAACCGTTAAGAGCTACAATGTAGGTTTTGGGACGAGCAATATGCCACCATTTGTTTGAAACAAAGACTTTATGCTGATTTTCTCTGCCATATGAACGGAAATAGCTCATTTTTATTCATTTTTTAAGCAGACTCCCTGATAGAAAGCATAACTTTCTCCTGGATAAGGGCAACATCGGCTTCCACTTTCGCCAAAGGCTCGGCGCAAGCCGTGTTTTCTTTACCGGATCTTTAATTAAACCACGTCAAAGCCAGCCTCTTCTACGGCTTTCACAAGCGCAC
>NZ_DATMXX010000286.1:0-6212 GCF_035561255.1 Sporomusa sp.
AGTTATTCATAATAAATTGTTAATATAAAAATAGGTTTCACCGAATCGTAGGCTAGCACTATGAATTGCAATCAATGATTGCTGGGCTTATAAATAGTGATGCGCATTCATGAGTTAATAATACTGTTAGGCTGGGAAGGAGGTGCAATCTTAGGTTGCCTAACGGCGCGAAACTCTTGATGACAAGCTGTATAGCGGATAAGGAAATATAAGACACTTATCCCCCACTATAGCTTGTAATACAAACTAAAAACCTAGGAGGAAAACATGGCTAAAAAAATAATTTATTTAGCTCTGGCGGCGATGTTTGCTCTATCCGCAGGAACGGCGATGGCGATGCCTCTTGATTTCACTGGCGATTTTCGTTTACAAGGCCGTGTCTATGACGATACTACCAGTGGAAACGGAGCGGTCACAGACAAAAGATCTTTTTTTCAATTTCGAGCCCGTTTGATGTTCAATGGCCAGTTAGATAAGGATACTGCTTTCTTCGGGCGGATCAGCAGCCGTAACAATGTTGGTTCTCCCGCCATGTCGGCAAATGATTCCACCAAGACCACTGAGTTTGACTGGTATGGCATCAAAGGTAAGCTGGATGACTGGAATTACAGCCTCGGTCGTCAAGCTGTAACTCTCGGTCAAGGGTCCATCTTAGGGACTGGTGCCGATGCCTCAGGTGTTACCAACCATTTTGATGGTGTCAAACTTACAAAGAAACTCGGTGACTACAACGTCAATGTAATCGGTGGAAAAACTACGAATGTTTTAACCTACATTCCCGATTCTGACGCAGCGCAATGGTATGGACTTGACGTCAGCAAACAACTGAGCAAGAAGGTTCAAGCAGGTCTTGCTTTTGCATCTGCCAAACAGGATAATGCTGCTACTGATTCCCGTAAATACTTTGCTGTGAATACCACTATTCAGGCTACGCCCAATATCGGCTTTAGCGGCGAGTACACCCGCTCAAATGCGGATATTAATAATACAGCCTACTTTGTGGCTAGTACATATAGCTGGGACAAAAATAGCTTTACCGTACAATACAACAATGTGGAATACAACGGCGTTGACAAGGTTGCAGGCAGCATCAGTCCCTATGCCTATTCGTACAGCACCAACAACCTTTGGACCGGTGATTCCAAATACTCCGGCTTTACCTACGCCTATAACCGTACCATCAGGGACAATCTATCCTTCCATGCTGTCTATATGAACTTAAAAGCGGATGGACGGACAGGCGCTGATAAAAATTTCGCCTCCGGTTTAGTTTGGAGCTTCTAATAAATAATTTTAGGCGAATAGTCGGGGGGAGCTGCCCACACCGGGATCTTCAGGAATTATCCCATAGCATGCATACAGAATGCGAAATACTCGTCCAATGTTCTGGCTATTCAATTGCTTTTGGCCGGAAACTCCCTAAGCGACAAGAGGTTACCGTCGTATGTTAACGATAAACCGGACAAAATCTTGCTGAGATTTCGTCCGGTTTATTTCGGTACTACTACACATTGATGCGGAAGTTACTTTGCATAGAAATATACAGGCTTTCTAATTTTGCCAGCAAAACTACTCTCAGCAGCAGAAGTTTAAATCCCCACAAACCCAATTTTAGTTGCAGAATAAGGAGTCTTTTTAATTGATAGGGATTGCTGCCTGGGACATCGATGCCGGCATCTTCCCGAAAAAACGCCCCGTTATCGGCGTGACTTAGTTTATCAAATATTGTACGGTCAAAGTCCCATAGGGATGCAAAATAGTTTAAGCCCATGCAGAAATCAAAAAGCAGTAAAGCCGAAAAGAAAGGATAAGGGAGAGATTGGTGGTAAAAATTTCTTGAGTATTCATAAGATATTCATATTTATCGTGTATAATATCAGACGTCCACATATATTTCGGGGTTGGACTCCCATTTAATAAAGGGGTGGTATATAGGGTAAGTGAAGCTGATGATTGAATTTTAGTTATCACGTGAAAGCAGTTCTATATATAACAATATAAGGAGTGTAACATGCAAAATCTTCATCCCGCCCTTATACACTTTCCCATTGCGCTACTGCTTATTGGCTTTCTTTTTGACATACTGAGTACGGTTTTAAAAAGGAATTCGCTGCGGTCAGCTGGCTGGTGGTGTCTTCTAGTTGGAGGAGTTTCATTAGCTGCCGCTATTGGTTCCGGCGTTTATGCGGAAAGCACCGCCGGCCATAACGATGCTTCCCATGTCATTATGGAAAGGCATAAACAAATAGAGTATGTTGCCACCGCTTTGTTTGGACTATTGTTAGTTTGGCGGAGTTTGCGAAAAACCATGTTGCCCCAGTCGATGGTTCAGTTGGCAGTGTACTATGCTATCGGCGTGTTCGCCATTGGCACCATGGCCTATGGGGCGCACCTTGGCGGACGCCTGGTTTATGAGTATGGCGTCGGGGTAGCGGCTGTTTCCCAAGGGGAAAGTGGGGGCCATGAGCATAACCACGGAGAGGGTTCCGACCATCACCGCTCAGTCACCCCTGAGCCAGGTACCAGCACTGTTCCCAAAGCTGTCCCAGCCAGCCCTAAGCCGGCGCGCCCCGGTGAAACCCATACACATAGTGATGGATCAGCGCATACGCATTAAAGTTTCTATAATAAGTAGTTTTCACAATAATCCGTTGTAACTGAAGGTAGGATCATTCGTTAACTAGCATGTTCACGAAAAAATTCACTACTTTTTCATCTTCTTTTCATTAGATATTCTTAATGATTTGCTATACTAAACATATCCTCAGTATTTTTGTGTGACTCGCAGCTATAGCAGAGTGCGCAGTCGCAAACACAGCCTGACGCTTTTTATTCGTCAGGTTTTTTTCTTTCCAGGTCTGCCTTATTCGGCACAACCAAGCCCATACCATAATCTTTTGTAAGGTGAAACGATGCGGCGTGTAAAATATCTGTCGAATTTAGGCGAATTTGGTTATAATTGCACTATAGGAAGGAGGTGACACTGGACAAGTAACTAATACGTCGAATCCTGAACAGGTACGGAGGACCCTTTAATTTGGGGTGAAGCGCTACAACGCGGGGCTGAGTCTGGCCCTAACCCGGCAGCTAACTCCGAAGGCGACGAGAGGCGGTTCGAGATTTGATTAAAGGTTCATGGAAAACAGCAGCAAAAAAAGCATTATTGGTTGTACTTATGAGTGGGCTACTGATGAGTAGTGCAGAAGCAGCTGCCCTCCGGATGGGGGACAGCGGTGATGATGTGGTTCTTTTGCAAGAGAGGCTGCAAAGCTTTGGATATAGCGTCGGCGGTGCCGATGGTGTCTTTGGTAGTCAAACCGAAGCGGCGGTCAGGGCCATCCAGGCTGACCGGGGCTTGGAAGTCGATGGTATCGTTGGTGAAGATACCTGGAGTGTTCTCAGGCTGCCCGGTACGCCGGTAAGCCGGGGGCGGGGTGACAGCATCGTCGTTAGCCGCATTTTGGCGACAGCAAAACGGCAACAAGGGGTGCCTTATCTATGGGGTGGCATCACCCCCAACGGGTTTGATTGTTCGGGTTTTACCCAGTATGTATTTGGTCTAAACGGCATTTCCCTGCCCAGGACGGCCGATGTTCAGTTTGATGTAGGGTTGTCGGTCACAACAAATCAGCTGCAACCAGGCGACTTGGTGTTTTTCAGCACATATGAGCCTGGTCCTTCACATAATGGTATTTACCTTGGCGATAGCAAGTTTATTAGCGCATCGTCCAGCCGTGGTGTGGCCATTGACCGTTTGGACAGTTCGTACTGGGGCCCGCGGTATATTGGTGCCCGGCGGGTTTTGCGGTAGCTGTTTTGATATTTCAGTAGAATGCCCCAAGCTTTCATTCGAAAGTTTGGGGCATTTCTATTGGAAAGGTCCGGCTGAGTAAGAAGAGGAGCATAAACAAGTGAGTGAAATTGCCTGTTAGCAAATTTACCGAAAAGCAAAATTCAAAAATAATTAATTTGGGAATCCTTATACTAAAACCATGGGGATATCCCTACTACTGGTTTTTGAGGGAAACGTAAATTAGGCCATAGTGAAAAAGAGGGTAGAGGGTGGTAAGTATGCAGAACAAGTTTGTGAGGGGTTACTTGGCAGGGGCAATCGCTGGAGTAGTAATGGCTGCACTAAATCTGATATCCTATACACTCGGTATCGCCAAGGTTAGATATCTCGATATAGCAGCAATAGTGGTATGGGGTGACTTTCCGGAATCTATGCGGGAAGAAATTTTCGCTCAAGTACTTCAAATAGGGGTTGCAGGCTTGCTGGGTATTGTATTTGTGTATTTGCTCCCAAAATTAGAAAACAGTTATCCATTATTTTCAGGCTCCACCTATGGGGCGGCAGTCTGGGTTATAATCCACACACTAGGTACAATTTTTCATATACCCATGTTAGAACACGCTACGCCGGAATCAAATTTATCACACCTTTTCACCGCAATGACGTTTGGTCTAGTTCTCACTGTGGTCCTTGCTCGGTTAGAGTGCTATGCCGAGAGCTGTAAACACTAGAATCCGCTCAAGCTTCTCTTTGGCACTTATTTGCATTGACGGCCGAGGAGCTGTCGAGCCCTCACTTATGTTAGGCACCCTTGTTGTACTGTTGTTACGTGGAATGATACTTGAATGCCCCAAGCTTTCCTTGCAAAAGCTTGGGGCATTCATTCTTTGGAACCGTTTAAGGAATAATTCTAAAGCAACGGCCAGTTGGAGTTGCCTGTGAGTTCCGGTTAGTTGCCATGATGCGTGGAGTGCATGTTTTGAGGCATAGAGTTTTGCAAAGAGATACGATTTTGATCTTTGGTAAACTTGCGTCCGCCGGCGAAAACTTCTTTCCATTCATTTACCATTTTTTCAGAAACTTTCCAAGTAAGTGTATTCTTGTTGTAGAAGGAGACGCGAAGCGAGACTTTTTTTGCATTTTGTATACTGGCAATTTGTGCGGGCGTGAATTCAAAAATGCCAAGGTCGCTAGTACGATCCCTATATGTATCAACTAGCTTCAAATCAGAAACTACGCCGTCGATAACTAATGTTGTTTTGTCAGAAAACAAATAATACGTCGGGTTATCGAACGAGGGATCGGCTATGCTAAGTGTAATGGTTGGTAAAGATTTTTCTTTTGTATATTGTACTTTTATAGAATCCCAAGGACCGCTTAAGTATGTTTGGCTAATATAGGTAGTTGTATCGTCTTTATTAACCTTAGTACTGACAGCGGCATCAGCGGAGAGTGAAAACAATAATGATGCGGTAACTAAAATCCCTGCTACTTTTTTCATGTGTAAATCCTCCTAGATATGGTTGTTAGGAATATCGTCTTCCTGTGCTTAATTATAGCCGCATCGTATGAATTTATAATGAATAACCTGTGAATAAATTACGCTTTTTCTTCGGGTGTTACTGATAACTCTGCTGTGCCATAGCCTCATGTATGTACAGGAATGTTGCCTAACGGGGTTTTATAGCCGGTTTTAGTTTTATAATAGGAATACCCCAGCTTTCCCTTGCAAAAACGAGGGGATTTCCTGTTTAAGGCTGATTACCTGTGATAGATGAGTGATTATCTATGCTAATGGGAGTCTTTTGCAAAGAAACCTGACTTTGTCTTTTGGATAAGACTTCTTTCCACTCATTAAACACTTTTTCTGAAACCTTCCAAGTCATCGTATTGCTGTTGCGGAAAGACACTTGTAGTGAGACATTTTTGGCGTTTAGGATGCTGGCTATTTGCTCTGGGGTAAATTCGTAGCGACCAAGGCTACTGGTTTGTGTTCTGTAGCCTGTAGGATTCCGGTATGTATCAGTTAATTTCAAATCAGAAGCCACTCCGTCAGTAATCAGTTGCGTCTTGTCAGCAAACAAATAATCCCTGGAGTCGGTTCGGGTCAGCGTAAGAGTGGGCAAGGCTTTTTCATTTGTATATTGTATTTCCACCGAATTCCACGGACCGGTATTGGTTACTTGGCTAACGTAGGTAGTAGCACTGGAAGGATTAGCCTTTGTGATGATGAAAGCGTCAGCGGAAAGCGGCAATAAGAGAAAGGTAGAAACTAGAACCCCTGCAATCTTTTTCATTTGGCAACCTCCTTAAGGTGATGTTACGAAGTCTCTTCATAGGGTAATTATAACGAAACAACATGAAGTTATCATGAATAACCTGTGAAGAAATTGTGTTTTTTTGGAGTACATCATAACAC
>NZ_DATMXX010000287.1:0-6038 GCF_035561255.1 Sporomusa sp.
CATGAGAAGCAAGATTAATTTTGGCCGTAAATCTTAATGAAAGTGAGGTTACTAAAAATGAATATTTCCCTAGAGTCATCAGCGCGTAGCTATATTGTAAAGAAAAGTCCGGATAAAGCAATCACCCTCGGTGTTGGCAAGCGAGAAGGATCAAATTGCGGGTGTAGTGTGGGGGCAGGAGTATACCCAACTGTGAAACTAGGTGTAAGTCCTTTTGATATTAATATATATAACAAAAGAGACATCGACGGCATCGAAGTTTATTATCCAGAGACTGTTTCAGATACGTTTAAAGCTGTTACAGTGAAAGTAGAAGGTATATTTTTTTATAAGCAACTACTGGCCCTGGGGATTTAAATTGCCCACATTAGGACTCTGTTTGGCATTTTTTCACCGGTAAATTTTATACGGGCTGGCGGTCATATAGGAAACCAGCTTCCAAATGGAAATGCCCCAAGCTTTCGCAACCGAAAGCTTGGGGCATTCTTACTATGAATATTAAAAACAGCTACCGCAAAACCCGCCGCGCACCGATATACCGCGGGCCCCAGTACGAGCTGTCAAGACGGTCAATGGCTATACCACGACTGGAAGACGCACTAATAAACTTGCCATCGCCAAGGTAAATACCATTATGTGACGGGCCAGGCTCATAGGTGCTGAAAAACACCAAGTCGCCTGGCTGCAGTTGACTTCTTGTGACAGGCAGCCCTACTTCAAACTGAACATCGGCCGTCCTTGGCAGGGAAATGCCGTTTAGACCGAATACATATTGGGTAAAGCCCGAGCAGTCAAACCCGTTAGGGGTGGTGCCACCCCATAGATAAGGAACCCCTTGCTGCCGCATGGCTGTCGCCAAAATGCGGCTAACGGCGATACTGTCACCTCGTCCTCGGCTTACCGGCGTACCGGGCAGCCTAAGTGCACTCCAGGTAGCTTCACCAACGATACCGTCGGTTTCCAAGCCCCGGTCAGCCTGAATGGACTTGACCGCCGCTTCGGTTTGACTACCAAAGTCACCATCGGCACTGCCGACATTATATCCCAAGCTTTGCAGCCTCTCTTGCAACAGAGCCACATCAGAACCGCTGTCTCCCAACCGGAGGGCAGCTGCTTCTGCACTACTCATCAACAGCCCATTCATAAGTACAACCAATAATGCTTTCTTTGCTACTTTTTTCCATGAACCTTTTATCAAATTCGAACCGCCTCTCGTCGCCTCCGGAGTTAGCTGCCGGGTTAGGGCCAGGCTCAGCCCCGCGTTGTAGCGCTTCACCCCAAATGAGAGGGTCCTCCGTACCTGTCCAGGATTCGGCGTATTTTCTTACTCGACCCCATTGTCACCTCCTTCCTATAATGCAATTATAACCAAATTCGCCTAAATTCGACAAGACCCATTATACATACCGCATCGTTTCGGTAAACTTTACCAAAGGTTATGGGCTTGATTATGTCGAATAACCTGATATACGGTAATAAACGCATACCGTTTACGTCCGCCAAACTAGAAAGCAGGAACCTAATGTTCAAACGCAAACTGTATAAAACATTGACCTTAAGTCTCCTGACCCTGTCTCTTGTTACAACGTCTTGGGGTGGAGCTTGGGCCACCGCTTGGGCGGATGCTGCCGATGAGCAAGCTCAGGAAACTACTGCACCCAGTAACGACTAACACCATTCTCGGGGGAATATTGGCGATAGGTCTCATCGCCGCCCTAACCAACCAGGGCGATAAAGTCGAAAGTGCCGCACCGGCGAAAGGCACCACGCCTGCGTCCCCACCGGCCACCAAGCCAACACCCTCTGTACCACAAGCACCTAATGTTAGCGGTGTCACTGCCGACGAAAAGTTAGCCTTCAATTTATTAAATGCTGACCGCGCCGCCAACGGACTGCCGCCGCTAAAACTTAATCTTGCGGTAACCGCTGTAGCCGAACGGCATGCACAGGACGAGATTGACCGGAATTTCTTCGCCCATGTTAATCCTGATGGCAAGTCTCCCTTTGACAGGATGCGCAGCGCCGGTATCTCCTTCGGCTATGCCGGCGAAAACCTTGCCATCAACCTCAATGTTACTGCGGCTGAGCAAGCCTTTATGAACAGCCCAGGCCACCGGGCTAATATCCTCAATCCCAACTATAAACAAGTGGGTATTGGTGTGAAATATAGTCCTCAAGGCTCCGTTTATGTAGTGCAAAACTTTATTGACTAGCTCACCACAAAAATAGCCTGCAGGGATAACCTAGCCACCCAAATAAAGACAGGACAAACGCCTTACACGTTTGTCCTGTCTTGCGTTCCAGCCACACCAAGCAGAGCAACTATTTCTTATACTACTTTCAACCTGCCGAATGTGTTCCCTTTTTTACAATAACCCCGTCAACTGCGGTGTAAACTACACCGTCTTTGATCCAGCCCTCAATGGTATGACCGCCAACTACCTGTTTGTTATACCCAGTAGGATTATGGTCGATCACAACATATTGAGGACCGTTTTTACCGCTGCCTTGCCTCACAATGACTGTTTCGAGGTCCTTATTGATGCGATAGGCCTTGGTAGTGACTCCGTTAATGGCGGTGTATGCTACACCGTCTTTGATCCAGCCCTCAATGGTTTGGCCGTCAACTACCTGCTTGTTATATCCCGTAGGATTACGGTCGATCTTGGCGTATTGGGGACCATTTTTACTGCTGCCTTGCTTCACGTTGACTGTTTGGATGTCACCGTTGATGCGATAAGCCTTAGTAGTGACTCCGTCAATGGCGGTATATGCTACACCGTCTTTGATCCAGCCCTCAATGGTTTGGCCGCCAACTACTTGTTTGTTATATCCCGTAGGATTATGGTCGATCACGGCATATTGGGGACCGTTCTTACTGCTGCCTTGCCTGACCATGACTGTTTCAATGTCTGATTTAATTCTATTTGTTTCCGGGAGAAACTCGTTGGCTGAGGCTACACCTGCTAACATCATGCTCACCAGTAGAGATGCGGTTATAAAAGTCTTTTTCATTTTCATTCCCTCCTTGATTTCTTTAACCATATTATACCTAGCTAATGTGAATATCTCATGAATGAATTATGAAAAACTTGTGTTATTTTACCAGTTTTATCTAGCTTGAGAGTGGCTTCTGAAGTATGTTGCAAAATCGGCATGAACCGTAAAGGCAACTGCTATACAATGCCTGCATTGAGTCTTCCATAAGTAAAAAAGCCCAGCACCACGTACCAGGCAGTCGCAGCAAATATATTCTTATTTCGCAGCTCTTATTGAACTTCTTTTCTACTTTTAGGAACTCTCCTGCAGCTCGGCCGAATTCCTGTTATTTAGCGCTTAACTTGCCGGAATATCTTAAAGAACATATATACCGTACCAAGCAACGAGGCTATTAATAAATAATAACCAGTATAATGAATTTTAGTCTGTAGTGGACCTGCGCCAGAGTGCATCATGATGGCTGAAGTCAATAGCATACTGGAGATTACCAGACTATAGGCAATTCGGTTGATGGACTTGTCAAGTTTGTCGCCAATAAAGTCCATACCGCTGATCGACAAGGGAATTTTCTTTTCTCCTCTGGTCATACCAGAAATGAATGTGGGTAGCTCACTAAAGAGTATTCGCAGCTTCTTCTTGACATCCAGTACATTTCCTAACATGGCCGCTTCACTCACCTGGGGCATGACATTGCTTTGGAGGAAAGTTGCAATAATAGGCCGGGCTATCTCCAAAAAATTAACATCTGGATCGATTTTGCGGGCGTTCCCTTCCGCGATAGCAAACGCCTTGCCTAACAACAGCAGGCGCTCAGGCATGCGAATACCATGTTTTTGGGAAATATGCATCATGCCGAAGATCATCTTTCCTATTTCAACATTGCCTTGAGACATATTCTGGGAAACAAACATCAACCCGGCCATATCTTCATAATAATTTTGCCAGTTTGTTTCACCTGTGGAATGGCCCATTTCTAGTGCCACATTCATCAACTTATCTACATCTGAATTTTGAATGGCAGTGAAGTTTTCAATTAACCGCTCTGCCATACGCGAATCAATTCGCCCCACAATACCGAAATCAAGGTAGGCTATTTCCCCAGCCTTAGTAAGGCGGATATTTCCGGAATGGGGATCGCCGTGAAATACGCCGCACAAAATCACTTGACGTATGAAGCTGTCCAAAAATTTCCTGGATAATTCCTTGCGAACAACCGTATTTTGAGTTTCAGCCGCTTGTTCAATACTAATTCCCTCGATATACTCCATAGTCAGCACATTCTCGTTACTTAACTCCCACTCTACTCTGGGCGCACGGGCCAATCCGGCACCGGCTAAGAGATTGCGGAACAGCTGGATATTTCCCGCCTCTACCGATAAATCAAATTCTTTTTTGATAGAATGGGCGAAAATAGCAAAGCTATTTTCTATATCCATTAGTTTGTTGACTTCTGGCTGATCTGCCAAAAAGGTAACTATTTTTTGCATTACCCTCAGATCCAATTCAATCTTGTTAATAACCTCTGGCTTGCGAACCTTTATCACTACTGTGCGCCCGTCAGCCAAAGTAGCGACATGGGTCTGGGCAATAGAGGCCACCCCTAGCGGCTGGGGTTCTATGTAAGTAAAAATATTCTTATAATCGGGCAGGTTTTCGGCAAGCAACTGTTCGATTTGCTCAAAAGCAACTGGTGTTACTTGCTCTTGTAGGCTTTTAAGAGCATCGGTAACAAACTCAGGAACAATATCCGGACGACTGCTTAAAAATTGCCCTAACTTGATAAATGTCGGGCCAAGTTCTTCCAGCATCACTGGCATTCTTTGCACCAAACGGCGAAACTCCTCACTCTTTAAAGCTCTTTCTAAATTCCCCGCACCATGCAACACACCAAAGGCCAAAAACCGGCGAAGACCCAAATCTTTTACAAGAAAACCAAACCCATTTTTGATAAAAATACCGGCAATCTCCCTCGCCCGTTTGCGTACCGCATCATTTCTTTGCCATATTGCCAAAATTAATTCCTCCAATCATATGACCCAGCACAACTCAATAGCATCCAAATCACACTATATCTATCTATTGCATGATAGCGACATTATATACCTAAAGCGTACTATTTTTACAATCAATGCTTGCGTAAGCTCCTTAATCCTCCTATTTGATTAAATGTAAATAGTGCCTTATCTGTATCCTTGTCAAGACAGGACATTAGGAGTAACTGACCGCACGACAAAAAAATCGGCAAATAAAAAAAAGTCAGCTTTGAGCTGACTTTTTTTAGATGATATCTAGTTGTCCAGAACTTCTACTTGCTTCGCTACAACAACAGAAGCTGGGGGCTGGGTCGCAGTCTTCCTGGCCTTAAACACTTCCCACAGTCCTCTGGCCAAGAATACCGAACCGCCAATGAAAAGTGCCCAGAACAGTAATGTAATAGCTATACCAGCGAAGCTGCCAAGTAAGCTTTCAAAACCCGAACCAGGCATCACGCCGGGCATACTTGCCATGTTAGTCATATTCCCCATATTACCATGATTATACATAGCCATGTTGCTCATTTGGCCATAAGCATCTGCGCCATGATTCATAACCCCCATGCCTTGCCCCATACCGTTCATCCCCTGGCTCATGCCTTGATTTATGCCACCCATACCCATGTTCATACCTTGGTTCATGCCTTGATTCATCATCATTTTAGAGGTCCTCCTTATATTTCGTTAATAGCGGTATCAGTGGTTCTGTTTCTGTTTTAACTATATCAAATTAAAATGAATATCATATGAAAGACCATTCCTTTCTGCGAAAGGCACCAACAAGGAATGAAACGGGTTGGCACCATTCGTTATAGATTCAACTAACCGTCAGAATATGCTAAAATTCACTCTGTGGGACGGTACACTACAGAGCACGTGGAGGTGAGTGGTGAAGCGGGTTGCCGCTATCTCGTATGTGAATAAGTCGCCGGACGCTCGTTCAAGCACCAACAAGTAGGCTCTTGAGCCTGTAAACTAATCATTGTAAAGACATTACTCGTTTTT
>NZ_DATMXX010000288.1:0-7036 GCF_035561255.1 Sporomusa sp.
TTAAAAGCGAATCTGCAGGCGGAAGGCTTCCATCCGGTTGCGCTTACGTGGATCGGCGACGACATCACCGGCCCGTTTTCTTTCACGGGCTATGGGGATGATTCCCCGTTTGAGCTTCGCAAGGAGGACGGAGGCTATCACGTCTATCGCGACGGTAGATATTTTACGAGGTCAGCTTCTATAAAAGAGCTAAATTCTGGGAACGCCAATGGTCGTTAAACGACAATGCGGAGGAGATCTTCTTTGTTGAAGAGGGTATGTCCGCCCATATCAAAACACGCATCTGGACCGTGATGGTCTTCGCCCGGGCAATTGAATGCAGTTTAATAAAGCGGGAGGTTGATAATATGTCAGATAAACTACTTTATTCTGCTGATCCGTTTGGCCATGTTACGGATACCGATATCAAAGCTGTGCTCAGTGCTTTTCGGCACCGCCGGTTTGATCCACACTACGCCGCCGATGCGGAAAGCGCGCGGGCGATCGTACGGAAACTGATCCCGCCTGGTTCAAAAGTCGGGACCGGGGATTCCACCACAGCCAGACAGCTCGGCGTTGTGGAAGACCTGCAGAAAAACGGAGTCACCGTTTATTTTGCTCATGACAAGAATATCCCATACACGGAAACCGCAAAACACCGCGATCTATCGTATAGCAGCGATTGCGGTTTCTTCCTAACAGGAACGAACGCGGTCACCCTGGACGGAAGGCTCGTCAACGTCGATGCGTCCGGCAATCGGGTCGGCGGGATGTTCTACGGTCACGGGCAGACGGTCCTGCTTATCGGCAAGAATAAGATCGTCAAAGATCTGGACGCCGCTTTCGGGCGTATCCGAGGGCAGATTGCACCGCAGCATCTGAAAATCAGATCGACGGATCTCGGCGGAAAAGCGTTCAAAGCCGGATGCGTTAAAACGGGTGTTTGTGTTGACTGTCAGGGCGAGAACCGCATCTGCAATGTGTTCACAATCATCGAGGGAAAACCAAGCAGGACGCAGATCCACATTGTGCTGGTCGATCTCGACCTGGGCCTCGGCTGGGACGAATCGTGGCCGGCCGAACGCATAGGCGCGATCGTCGAAAGCTACAAGGAATTTGTCTGGGTACCTCCCAAAGACTTGGCTTGGTAATACCCTAAATCACTTTAAGCAAGCGAGACTATATATTCAACCGGTCGAGTAGCAAGGGCGCCTCACAGCGCCCAAGCCCTCACAGATCCGTGCTTGCGCAATTAACGCACACGGCTCCTCATCTTAAGATTCGCGTCTTGCTAGCCATAAATACTTACTCGAATTCTTGGTTGTATCAAAGGGAACACTTTGAGCAAGTCGTTGAGCCCTTCCCATGTATAGCTGCGTTTCTGGCTTCTGCGATTGAGCCATTTGAAGAGCGCCTTGAGCGTCCGGTAATAGTAGGTTTTGATGCTCTTGCTGTTGTCCGTAATACCATAGTATTGGTAGTGGCCACGCAGTTTTGCATTGGTTTCTGCAATTATCGTCCTGACTGGCAGATGCCGATTGGTCCTTATCCACTCGTTCATCTCTGTAAGCCGCATCTTCATTTTCTTCCTGGACGTTTTGCGCTTGACTCGAAAGGAGCCTTTTTGACTCTTGGAACAGTAATGCGTGAATCCCAGAAAGTCGAAGGTTTCCGGTCGGCCTTGTCCCTTCTTCTTTCTGTTCTCCCTGGCATACCTGCCAAACTCAATCAGCCGTGTTTTCTCCGGTTCCAGTTCCAGCCCGTAGTCTTTAAATCTTTCTTTTACGGCTTGAAGGAAGCGCTCCGCTTCCTCTTTGTGCTGGAATGTTGCTACGAAGTCATCGGCATAGACCACCAACCCACATTCCCCCCGGCATGTTGGTTTGAATCGTTTATCAAACCATAGCGCCAGGGCGTAATGCATATAGATGTTTGCTATAATCGGTGAGGCAAGATTGCCCTGCTCTGAACCTCTGGTTGTCGCTCGCCATTTTCCTTCTTCCTGTACTCCTGCTGTCAGGGTTTTCTTAAGTAGCCACAGGATGTTGGGGTCGGCAAGTCTGAATTTGACCAAATCCAGGATGATTCTGTGCTCCATGGCGTTGAAATAACCCTTGATGTCAGCATCTACGATGTAGTTCGTTTTGCCTCTTTCAATGAGTTCATTGAGTTCATGGAGGGCCGTGTGGCAATTACGGTTGGGGCGGAAACCATGCATACTCTTCTGGAATCGGGGCTCGAAGACTGCCGACAGAACACGGCTAAGCGCGTCCTGCACGAGTTTATCTTCGTACGCCGCTATCCCCAGTGGCCGCTTTTTGCCATTGGCCTTGGGAATGTATACGCGCAGCGAGGGTTGCGGTCGGTACTGTTTTCCCTTGAGCCTGGCTACAAGGTCGCTTAGGTTCTCCTCCAATTGGGCTTCGTATGTGTCCTTTGTTACGCTGTCCACGCCGACTGCTTTGCGTCCATTCATTTCTTGGTGACACTGCCGTAGCAGGTCAATGGTGATTAAATGATACAGTGACGTGAACACCATCTTGGGGTTCTGGGCTACCAATTCACTTATCCTCTCCAGTTCAGTTCTCATTCTTTCTCCTATCCCTGTGTATAGAGAATGTTTCCCTCAGAGAGGGCCTCTTGACGTGTCGGCCTTCCCTCCTGCGGCATTACCCGCTATCCTTGGTACTATTCCGACATCCGACTCCCGTGCTCCGTTTGGTCTCCTCCGTTTGTAGCGTTGTACGACCATACTCCATTTTGGAGAGATTCACGGGTCTCCCGAGTTACCGCTTATACATTGTATAGCATGCCTGGCTCTCCGACCCCGGGGCAGCTCATGAGCACTAGCCTTCCGCATTCATGAGTATAGTCTTCTGGGTTTACAACCCCATCGACCTGTTCCGCTGTATATTCCTTTTCGGGGCCCAATCACTTTCAGGCCTACTATCTGACCGCTTACGCTTAAACCACCCTATTACTAGGATGCCTCCAAAGCTGGCTACCGGTGGCGCGGCTACGCCTTTCCGGACGGGGGTTCCACCCGCTAATATAAGCGACCTTGCTCGGCCGCACTGTAAATGGTAATAATCTCCATATATAAAGATGGAGGTTATCAAAATGGGACAGTCAAAAAACATACTTACAGACAAGGAAATGGAACTGGTGAGTCTGCTAATGAAGGACTGCCAAAGCACGGGTGACATTCAGTCGAAACTGAAACGCCTTTTTGCGGGAACAATTGAGCAAATGCTGGAAGCTGAGATGGAAGATCATCTGGGATATGAAAAAAACAGCATCGAAGGCAACAACACAGGGAATTCGCGCAATGGGTACAACCGCAAGACCATCATAAGCGATTACGGCGAAAGCGAAATTGCCGTACCGCGTGACCGCAACGGCGAATTTGAGCCGAAAATACTCGAGAAGAGACAGACACGGACAGATGAAATCGAACAGAAAATCATGGCGATGTATTCAAAGGGAATGAGTCAACGCGACATTGAGGATAATCTGCGGGAGATTTACGGGGCAGAGATACCGCAGACGCTGATTTCCAAGATAACGGATAAAATTCTTCCGGAAGTAAACGAGTGGCAGAACCGGCCGCTGGAGTCGATTTACCCAATCATCTACTTTGACGGAATTGTGTTCAAAAGCCGCAAGGACAGTCAGATCATTAACAAATGCGTCTACTCGGTGCTTGGTATTGATATGAACGGCCAAAAAGACATTCTGGGCATCTGGATCAGCGAAAACGAGAGCGCAAGCTTTTACGCATCAATCTGCTCCGACCTGAAAAAGCGCGGTGTGCAGGATATTTTCATCGCTTGTCATGACAACCTGAAGGGGCTGGGTGAAGCCATAAATGCGGTTTTTCCAAAGACAAAGCAGCAACTGTGCATCGTTCACCAGATCCGCAATTCTACTAAATTCGTGCAGTACAAGGACAGGAAAGTAATCTGTGCTGACCTGAAGAAAATCTACGGTGCGATAAATTTAGACGATGCAGAGTATGCCAAGGAAGAATTCCGGGAAAAATGGGACAGGAAGTATCCATCCATTCTGAGATCCTGGGATGCTAACTGGGCAGAGCTCACCACGTTTTTCAGCTACCCCGAACAGATCCGACATTTGATTTATACGACAAATGCGGTGGAGGCGTATCACAGAATGGTGCGGAAATTTACGAAGACAAAATCCATCTTTCCCACCGATGACTCGATTCGGAAAGTGGTGTTCCTTTCGGCGAGAGAAATCACGAAGAAGTGGACGCAGCCGTCAAGGGGCTGGGCAATGGCTTATAGCCAGATTATGATATTCTTTGCGGAAAGGCTCACGGCGTAAGGTCTTCTTGAGGGCAAAGCCCCATACGCACTAACTTAACTCCGAAAGTTGTAATCGATTTCCTCGCTTTCTTTTTTCAACCTTCATATTCGTGAAAACGTTTTCTAACTCCGAAAAGAACACTCCAACATCACAAAAACATGTTACTAACCATAGGTTCAGAAACTTTGTTTCACGCCAAATACTCCTGGCCGGATCCCTCTTTAGGGGGGAAAGGTGTTTTTGAAAGAAGAATTTCAATCAACAGCGCTATCATTAATTTACCATTTAACCATGCTATCACGCTATCTGGCCTACGCTTTGGTAACTCGCCAAAGTTTAAAATGGATTTTAGTCGCTTGAAATATATTTCAACTTGCCATCGAAGGCGATATGCTTCTAAAATATCTTCCGCCGAAATGTAACCATTAAGATTCGTCACTACAACAATGTACTCATTGAAAACTTTTGCTTCGTCGGATATTTTTAACTGTCGCTTGCTTTCCTTGCGTTTCAGCCTTTTTTGAGTCTGAATGATAGCTTCTGGATCTTTCTTTTTTGCACATATCCTTATCGACACTTTGTCGCCGCTCAGATTTGTGGCAAAAGCCTGCACGTCCGCATACCCATCGCTTACCGTATTTCTAAACGCTTCTAGAAGGTCAATCAACTCTCCTTGCTCGTTCCTTATTGTAAAACTGTTCTTTCTCATACGAAGTATGTATTCCGCGTCGTTTTGTTTGCAATGTTCTATCCCATTAATAGTGGAATATGCCCGGTCACCAATCACCAGATGCCCAGGTTTAATGTTGAAATTGACAAGACTTTCGCCGACTTTCACATCGGTAATCGAGTAATCCACACTCCCCATATTAAATACATCAAAGGCGAAATGTAGTCGGTACGTCCTGCCGGATCGACCTTTTTCTGTTACATCTGAAGCATCTACGGCTACAATTGTTTTATCCTCCAGCCAATTTGGTTTTTGGTACTTAATTATTCCATTTGTTGCGATCTTACTATTTATAGTTCTAAACCAATTACCGCATTTTTCAAAACGCTTCATAAACGCTACATCGCTCATTTCGCCAAGCTTTGTTATTCTTGCAATTTCGCTGATTTCAATCAATGTACATCCGTTTTGCAAATGGAACATAGACAGCATCATTAGATCGGCCGGATTGTTAACTCCACGCCGCCTTGTTAGTGCACCTTCTGTGAAGCAGTCATCTTCATAATCGTTTGGTAGTTCAGCCATCAAACGCGCTATATTTTCCATTTCTTATCGCCCTATACGATCATAGCATATCTTAAGTAAAATATCAACTTAAGTTAGTGCATATGGGGCAGCGTCCCCAACTGTTTAAACAGCTTTTAGTGTTAATCTACTTTCATAATAATATGCTGCCGGTGTTTGGTACTTTAAGGATTGGTGCGGTCTTTCGCTGTTGTAGTATTCTACATATCCTTGAGTGAGCCGGCGAAGCTCATGCCCTGTTTCACATTCTTCCATGTACAGTTTTTCCCATTTGTAAGACCTGAAGGATCTTTCTATCCGTTGATTGTCTAATGCTCTGCCTTTACCATTCATGGATACTTTGATGCCGTTTTCTTTTAAAAGGTCAACGTATTCCCGGCAGGTAAATTGTGAACCTTGATCGCTGTTGATGATTTCAGGAATCCCTTGGGTTTTAATAGCTTTCTTTATCGTTTCGAGTACAAAGGTCTTTTCCAAGGTATTTGATAGTCTAAATCCTACGATGTACCGGGAATACCAGTCGATTATGGCCACCAGGTACATGAATCCATGCTTCATCCGGCAATAGGTGACGTCTACTGACCACACTTGATTGGGATGGTCAATATTCAGTCCTCTTAGCAGATAGGGATAAAGGTATTTGCTGTGCAGCCGCTTGCTTAAGTTGGGACCAGGACAAAAGCCATGGATTCCCATTTCCCGCATATACCGGCGCGTTCTTTTACAATTAATGATGATATTATGTTTGGTTCTTAAAACTTTGGTCATTCTCCGATAACCGTACTCGGGATGCTTGGTGTATATCTCATCAATAAGCTGCTTGATATCCAATTCTTCCTGGCTAATCGGGACAGACCTGTAGTAAAGGCTCGTCCTGTTGACGTCCAATAGGTTGGCCTGCCGGGTCATGCTGAGCTTTTTATCGCCCTTTTCAACCATTGCCAGGCGTTCTTTACGGGATTTAGTTTCTACCAGATTTTTTTTTAAGCCAGCTCACTTCATAAGAGAGCTGACCAATCTGCCTTAAGAGTTCATCTTTTTCTTGCTCATGGGCTTGTTTGATCTTTTCTACTTCGTCGGCTTCTTTGCTAAATACTTTGTCCGCATTGGCCATAAATTCGGCTTTCCAGCGGCTGATAACATTAGGATGAACTTGATATTCCGCCGCGATCTGGCTCAGGGTTTTTTCTTCCCGTAAGGCTTCCAGCACTATTTTCGATTTTTCTTGTGGTGTGAATTTTCTTCTCTTTTCCATGACTTCATTCTAACTTATTTCGCCATTCTTGTCTGTCTTGTTTTTCGGGTCCATTATAATGGTGGCGGGTGTGGCGGAGCCGTACACTACTACCTATACCTACAACGCCGACGGCTTGAGAGCCTCAAAAACAGTGGCTGGCGGAACTTGGGTTGAAAAGCAATATTCCGCAAAAAGAAGCAATTCTGGGTAATAATTTGATGAAAATGATTAAATAA
>NZ_DATMXX010000289.1:0-11374 GCF_035561255.1 Sporomusa sp.
ATCAATAAGATTGTTGGCGTTTTTTCTGTTATCATTAGCGTCCTGGCATATTTTGTGCATATGTAAAACAATACATGAGGTACAGATAATTAGGAGGACTGCCGTATGAGCCAAGAAAATGGTAAGTTGCCGCAGCAGTCAGGGATGCGATATGGTCTACACGATAACCTGCCTCTGAAAGAGCTGATTTCCTATAGTGTGCAGCATTTGACGTATTTTTTGGCCAATGCAGCGATTTTGCCAGTTATTGTGGGTGGATACCTGGGGCTTGACCAGTTGGGTTTAGCCAGCCTGGTACAGCGGACGTTTATTCTGTGCGGAATCGTATCGATATTTCAGGCGTTATGGGGTCACCGGTTTCCGATTATGGAAGGGCCGGCCGGTTTATGGTACGGCCTGTTAATTACCCTGGCTACTTCGGCACCAAGCTTAGGAAAAGGGCTGGATGTGCTGCGGACCGACATTGAGATGGGCTTTATCGTAGCCGGGCTGGTGTGCGTCTTGGTTGGCGTAACCGGTATGGCTGGGCTGGTTGTCCGGATTTTTAGCCCTATGGTAAACGGCGTGTTTCTTGTTTTGATGTGTCTGCAGCTCAGTCCGGCTATGGTAAAAGGTATGCTGGGACTAAACAACACCAATCAGCAGGTGGATTCTGCCAGTTTGCTGGTATTTATCCTGACAACCGGGTTGATTATGTGGCTAACCCTGAAAGGCAGGGGGTTTATCCAGAGTATAGCCGTGCTCATTGGCGCTGGCTTTGGCTGGCTTATGGCGATTCTCCTTGGTATTTCGCCGCCGGTCAACCACTATGGCGCGCAAGTGTCAACTATGCCGGACGTATTTGCGTGGGGTATGCCGACTTTCGATATCGGGGTTATTCTTGCCTGTGTTTGTGCTGCTTTACTGCTGTTTTCCAATTTAGTTGCCAGTATCCTGGGGATGAGCGCGGTGACCGGCGAACCGTTTACCCCCGCAATGGTAAAGCGCGGTGCAATCTTTACCGGCGTATCAGACCTGCTTGCCGGCCTCGGGTCGGTCATTGGCTTTATTCCGTACGCTTCGGCAATCGGGTTTACCGCAATGACAGGTGTTGCTGCCAGAAAACCTTTTATTATCGGCGCTTTGTTAATTACTATCCTGGGGATTTTCCCGCAGGTGGGCAGCTTTTTTGCAGCCATACCACCGGCTGTTGGCAATTCGGTGATGTTTGTAGTTTTCTGCCTGATTCTGGGGATGGGGATCAAAGAGTTTACCAAGGTAAAACTGACTAACCGGGAAATGTACATATTGGGGATATCACTCATGGTAGGGGTTGGGGTCCTGTTTTTACCGCAAGGGGTATTTAATAGTTTACCGCCACTGTTTCGCTATATCCTGCTTAATGGGATGGTGGATGGCATATTGATCTGCATTTTGCTGGAACAGTTTTTATGAGTGGTCGCCTTTAATGATGCTTTATTGCATCTGAGAATATGACAATCTTCATCGGCATTATTGCATTGTGTTTACTGGAGTTATCGAGAAGTAATGATGCTGTTTTTCATCAATACTTTTTTTGAATGTGATTTTTTTAACGTTTTTCATCAATGTTTGCCTGGCATGATTTTTGCAAGATAATTAATGGGCTGCAAAATAAGCGCCACTATTATATGGGGAGATGAACAATGATGCAATTTCAACTTACTGATGAGCAAAAAACAATGCAAAAGTTAGTCCGTGAATTTGCCGAAAAAGAAGTACTTCCGGGGGCCGCTGAGCGGGATGAGAAGGAGGAGTTTTCCCGGGAAATTGCCGATGCTATGGGCGAAATGGGCCTGGCCGGTATTTGTTTTCCTGAGCAGTATGGCGGTGCAGAGGCCGATGTTCTCAGCTATATTTTAGCTGTAGAAGAATTATCACGGGTTGATGCCGGTGTGGGCATTACACTGTCGGCAACTGTCTCGTTGTGCGCCTGGCCTATTTTTGCTTTTGGTACCGAAGAACAAAAACAAAAGTATCTGGTGCCGCTGGCTGAAGGCATAAAGCAGGGTGCCTTTGGTTTGACTGAACCTAATGCGGGAACAGATGCTGCCTCACAGCAGACGGTGGCAATTGCCGCAGGCGATCACTATGTGCTAAACGGCAGTAAAATATTTATTACTAATGCCGGTGAAGCTGAGGTCTATGTGGTGTTTGCCATGACCGATAAGACCAAAGGGGTTAAAGGAATTTCGGCCTTTATTCTGGAAAAGGGCATGGCTGGTTTTACTTTTGGCAAAAAAGAACACAAGCTTGGGATTCACTCCTCAATAACCAATGAACTGATCTTTCAGGATGTAAAGGTACCCCGGGAGAACTTGCTGGGGAAAGAGGGTGAGGGTTTTAAAATTGCGATGGCAACACTTGACGGCGGGCGGATCGGCGTTGCGGCGCAGGCATTGGGAATCGCCCAGGCAGCAATCGATCATGCGCTGAAATATTCGAGAGAACGGGTGCAGTTTGGCAAGCCGATTGCCGCTAATCAGGCGATTGCCTTTATGCTGGCAGATATGGCGACCAAGGTGGACGCGGCCCGGCTGCTGGTATATCGCGCCGCCTATTTAAAAGACCAGGGGCTGCCATATTCCAAAGAGGCGGCGATGGCGAAGCTGTATGCTTCTGATATTGCGATGGAGGTTAGCACCGATGCCGTACAGATTTTTGGCGGCTATGGCTATAGCCGGGAGTATCCGGTAGAGCGTTTGATGCGGGATGCAAAAATTACTCAGATTTATGAAGGAACTAATCAAGTACAGCGGATGGTTATTGCCGGCAGCATATTGCGGTAATATTAAGTAGCAATTATCTACCAGGAGGTTACGAGGTATGGAAATTGTTGTTTGTGTCAAGCAGGTGCCTGATACAACTGAGGTAAAGATTGATCCGGTGACGAATACGCTTATTCGTCAGGGCGTACCAAGTATTGTTAATCCTTTTGACAAAAATGCCGTAGAGGCTGCACTGCAGCTCAAAGAGAAACATGGCGGCAAGGTCACTGTTATTTCCATGGGGCCGTCTCAGGCCAGGGAAGCGCTCAAGGAGTGTTTGGCTATGGGGGCGGATGAGGCCATTTTGATCAGTGACCGGGCTTTTGGCGGTGCTGATACACTGGCAACAAGCTATACCCTGGCTGCTGCTGTTAAAAAGCTGGGCCTGCCTGATATGATTATCTGTGGCAAGCAGGCTATTGACGGCGATACGGCGCAGGTGGGGCCAGAGATGGCTGAACACCTGGACATGGCTCAGATCACCTGTGTTTCTAAGATTGAAGTCGAGGGTCAAACCGTACGGGTGGAACGGGAACATGAAGAGGGGTATGAGATCATCGAAGCTCCAACCCCTGTATTGCTCACGGTACTTAAGTCAATTAACGAGCCTCGCTTGCCAACTGTTAAAGGAACGATGAAGGCTAACCGCAAACAGATTCCTGTTTGGACAGCCGGTGATATGGCGGTTAATCCTGAACAACTTGGCCTTAAAGGCTCGCCCACTCAGGTCCGGCGGATTTTTACCCCCCCGCAGCGGGTGCAAGGGGAGCTTATTCAGGCTGACAGCCCCCGGGAAGCGGCGGCATTATTGATGAAAAGGCTATTAGCAGCAAAGATTGTATAACGGAGGCAATAGACATGGCAGTCAATGTAAATAAAGAAGAGTGTATTGGTTGCAGTGCGTGCATAAGTACCTGCCCTTTCGGCGCAATTGTTATGGAGGATGATAAAGCCACGATAGCTGATGCGTGTACGATGTGCGGGGCGTGTGTTGATACATGCCCTGTACAGGCCATCATTAAAGAGGTGGAGCAGGTAACTGTTGCTATAAATAAAGATGCCTATAAGGATGTCTGGGTATTTGTAGAACAAGTGGACGGCCAAGCCAGAAATGTCGGTCACGAGCTGTTGGGTGAAGGACGGAAACTGGCTGATGCCATGGGGCAGAAGCTGGCCGGTGTGCTTATTGGTGATAGGGTGGAGCATCTTGCTACAGGCGTATTTGCCAGTGGGGCCGATAAGGTATATCTTGTTGAGGGAGCTGAGTTTAAAAGCTATAGCACCGATGGTTATACGGCAGTGTTTACTGATTTGATCAATGAGTACAAGCCGGCAGTTATTCTTATGGGTGCAACAAATGACGGCAGGGATTTAGGTCCAAGGGTGGCTTGCCGGGTAGGTACAGGTTTAACAGCCGATTGTACTAATCTTGGCCTGGATGAGCAGACCGGTCTTATTGCCTGGACCCGGCCGGCCTTTGGCGGCAATATCATGGCCACTATCCTGTGCCCGGATCACCGGCCGCAGATGGGTACAGTTCGGCCTAAGGTATTTAAGCTCCCGCAACAGGATTTTTCCCGTACCGGCGAGCTTGTTCGGGTGGCCAGCAGTGTGAGCAGTCAGGATATCCGGACAAAGCTTATTGAACTTGTTAAGGTGTGCACCACGTCCTGCAACCTGGAAGAAGCCGAGATTATTGTAGCTGGCGGCCGCGGCCTGGGCAAGCCGGAGAACTTCAAGCTGATTGAAGATCTGGCCGCTGTTCTTGGCGGGGCGGTCGGGGCGTCAAGAGCAGTCATTGATGCTGGCTGGAAGCCTCATTTCCATCAGGTAGGGCAAACTGGTAAGACCGTTGGTCCTAAAGTATATTTTGCCTGCGGTATCTCCGGCGCTATTCAACATGTGGCTGGCATGTCATCATCAGACATTATTATTGCAATTAATAAAGATGCCGATGCGCCCATTTTTAAGGTCGCTGATTTTGGTATTGTGGGCAATGTAGTGGATGTATTGCCGGCTTTAATTGATGAGTTCAGGAAAGTAAAGCAGGCATGTTAAACAGAATCACCCAAAGCCGCAGAGGAGGGAAATGATTTTGGAAATAAATAAAGTACTCATTATCGGTGCCGGTCAAATGGGTTGTGGTATTGCTCAGGTTATGGCCCAAAACGGTATCTCAGTTGTTTTACAGGACATCAAGCCTGAATTTGTTCAGAATGGAATAGCCAGGATTGAACGAAACTTGAATAAATTGGTGGAAAAAGGTATACTGGTTCAGGAAGAAAAGGCTGCTGCCATGGTAGGCATCAGGGGTACTGTTGAGCTGGATACCATAAGCTGCAATGTAGATTTGGTTATTGAGGCGGCTGTTGAGAATGCCGGCATTAAGCGTGAAGTTTTTGAGTTACTGGACACACTTTGTCCTACACGCACTATTTTGGCTACTAATACATCTTCTCTGCCAATAACAGCGATCGGTGCATTTACCAAACGGGCTGATAAAGTCATTGGTATGCATTTTTTTAATCCGGCTACGATCATGAAGCTTGTTGAAATCATAAGCGGTTTGGCTACCAGCGTGGAAACCTTTGCTGCCGTCAAGATTCTGACCGAAAGATTAGGGAAGAATCCGGTAAAGGTTGAAGACTATCCCGGTTTTGTTGGCAATCGCATCATGGTGCCTATGATTAATGAGGCTATCTACACCTTGATGGAGGGTGTTGCCGATGCCGAAGATATTGATCAGGTAGCCAAGCTGGGGTTTAACCATCCGATGGGGCCGTTGGCATTAGCAGACCTGATTGGTAATGATACAGTTTTGTCGATTATGGAGGTTTTGTATAATGGTTATGGCGATCCCAAATATCGTCCCTGCCCACTCTTAAAAAAGATGGTTCAGGCTGGTTATTTAGGGCGCAAAACAGGCAAAGGCTTCTATAACTACAACTAAGAAAAAAAGATTGGAGGTGCAGGTGGTGACTCAATATAATAATTTACTGTATGTGACTGGTAATGGTATTGGACTTATTACACTAAACCGGCCCAAGGCATTAAATGCTTTAAACTCTGAACTGCTTACAGAATTAAATAGTCTGTTGGATATTATCGCTCAGGACCAAAGTGTTAAAGTGGTCATCGTGACCGGCAGTGGCGACAAGTCGTTTGTCGCCGGGGCCGACATCGCCGAGATGCATGGTTTGTCCGCTATAGAGGGGCGTAATTTCGGTAAATTTGGTCAAAGCGTATTTGCCAAACTGGAGAATCTGCCACAGCCGGTCATTGCTGCCGTAAACGGGTTCGCGTTAGGTGGCGGCTGCGAACTGGCGCTGGCCTGCGATATCAGGATCGCGTCAGAAAAGGCTAAGTTCGGCCAGCCTGAGGTAGGCTTGGGGATTATTCCCGGCTTTGGCGGTACGCAGCGGCTGCCGCGGCTAATTGGCAAGGGGCGGGCCAAAGAACTGCTGTATACCGGTGATGTGATCGATGCTCAGGAGGCGTATCGGCTGGGGCTGGTTAATAAAGTGACAACTCCCGCTGAATTGCTTAGTGAGGCCAGGGCATTGGCGGAAAAGATTATGTCCCGGGCTGAAGTGGCGGTAAAGCTGTGCAAAGCTGCTGTTAATCAGGGGCTTGAGATGGATCTTGCTTCAGGTGTAGCCTATGAGGCGGAGGCCTTCGGGTTGAGTTTTGCCACCTCAGACCAGAAGGAAGGCATGACCGCCTTTATTGAAAAACGCAAACCGGACTTTAACGGTAAATAAGTACGAAAAAATGCACCCTGGTGGGTGCATTTTTTCGTTTAATCATTTTCCTAGTTGTAGTACTCTGATGCTTTTAGTTGATGGATTAATTTTTTCATAAATTGCTTTTTAATACCGGGAATCTTAGTTTCTTCATATTTATAGAAGCCTTCACCGGTTTTTATCCCCAGCTTGCCTTCAGATACTTTTTGCTTTAAGAGATCGTTGGCACTCTGACGATTATCCATTTCCTTCAATAGGTTGTCGCCGACGATGCTCCAGATATCAAGCCCGCCGAAATCTGCAACTTCTAACTGGCCGGTGGTAGCATAACGAAAGGCTGGGCCGAATTTAAGGGCTTTATCAATATCAGCCGGTTCGGCAACGCCCATTTCAATAAGAGAAAACACCTCTCTGGCAACACCTTGCTGAATGCGGTTGGCTACCAGTCCTGGAACATCTTTTAACACCTTAACTGTCTGCTTTTTAATTGCAGCATGTAACTGCTCAACCTCGGCATAAAGCTCTGCCGGCATATTGCCAAAGCAAGAGAGTTCAACAATCGGCATGAGGTGGGCGGGATTGTACCAGTGATTGACGATCATACGCTGTTTGCGCTCGTTCGAAATCATGGTCATCATACCAGCTAGCTTGAGACTGGACGTATTGCTCGCCAGAATGGTATGCTTAGGACAGAACTCGTCTAATTGTTTAAATAGATCTTGCTTGAGTTCCAGTATTTCCGGAGTGGCTTCAATCACATAATCCCGGTCTTGAACAGCCTGCTGTAAATTACTAAAAACTTTAATCCGATCAAGGGTGGCTGTAATGGACTGAGGTTCAATGAATTGCTCTTCAGCTAAGAGGGCGAGTTCGTCAGCGATCTCGGTCAGGGCCTTTTTCAACTGATTCTCGTAGGCATCATATAAAGTTACATCAAACCCGTACAGGGCAAAAGATAGGGCAATACCGTGCCCCATGGTGCCTGCACCGATAACACCGATATTCTTAATCATAGTTCGTCTCCTAATTATTTCTTTGTAAGACTTAGGATTTCTCTGGCCTCAGCTGAAGTTGCTACTGCTTTGTTGGCTTCCTTAACTACTCTTGCCGCCCTGGCGACAAATTCAGTGTTGGATTTTGCTAATTGGTTTTTGGCGTAATATACGTTATCTTCCATGCCTACGCGGATATGACCGCCCATAGCAATCGCAGTTAACATAATTGGGACATGACCGTTCCCGATGCCTAAAGCCGACCAGGTAGATCCCTGTGGCAGTAAGCTTTTTAGATATACCAGGTTTTCAATAGTAGCGGCAGTGCCGCCGGCAGCGCCTAAAACGAACTGGTAATGGGCTGGCTGAGCAAGAACGCCTTTTTTCATATAGTAGAGCGAGTTGTAGATCATACCAGCGTCGAAAATTTCGATTTCCGGTTTTACGCCGTTTTCAATCATAGTTTTGCCGAGCTTTTCAAGGAACTGGGGCGGGTTCAGAAACAAACTGTTATGCATCCAGTTCATGGACCCGGCGTCATAAGATGCCATTTCCGGCTTGAGTTCAATGAGATGAGCCATTCTGGTTTCATCGGTAGCGTGAAGGTCACCGGACGTGGTAAGGTTGAGGACAATGTCACATTTGCTGCGAATCAGTTCAACGGTTTCACGAAATTTCTCTTTGCACATAGTGCCTTTGCCTTCGTCGTCACGCATGTGCAGGTGGGCTACAGCCGCGCCGGCCTGCCAGCAGTCATATACATCGTTAGCAATTTCCCGGGGCGTCAAAGGAATATTGGGGTTGTGTTCTTTGGTTGGCCAAGCGCCGGTTGTGGCGACAGTGATGATGGTTTTTTCCATGATTAATTCACCTCATATTATTTTTAAAATCGTTCTACAATTGTGGCAATGCCCTGGCCGCCGCCAATACACAGGGTGGCTAAACCGCGTTTGGCTTCGCGCTGCTGCATTGCATGGAGCAGGGTAACAAGGATGCGGGCACCACTGGCGCCGATGGGGTGTCCTAACGCAGTGGCGCCACCATGGACATTTATTTTTTCTCTCGGCAGCCCCAGTTCTTTGCCGACAGCCAGGAATTGGGCTGCAAAGGCCTCATTGGCTTCGAAAAGGTCAATATCGGCTACGGTTAACCCGGCTTTGGTCAGTGCTTTTTTGGTGGCAGGCACAGGTCCCATACCCATGAAGGCAGGGTCAACCCCGCCTGAACCGTAACCGGCAATCCGCGCCAGTGGCTTGATGCCGAGTGCTTTGGCTTTTTCGCCAGACATAACAACAAGGGCTGCTGCACCATCATTGATGCCTGAAGCATTGCCTGCGGTTACTGTGCCGTCTTTTTTGAAGGCTGTCCGCAGTGTGGCAAGTGACTCAACCGATGTGCCCCGTTTAGGGAACTCATCTGTGGCAAAGATGGTATCGCCTTTCTTACCTTTAATGGTTACAGGCACAATCTCTTGGGCGAAAGCGCCGCTGTCAATGGCTTTGATGGCTTTCTCCTGTGATTCGGCAGCCAGCCGGTCTTGCTCTTGTCTGGTAATGCCGTATTTGGCGGCAATGTTTTCGGCAGTGATTCCCATATGGTAGTCATTGGATGCGCACCATAGCCCATCGCGAATCATGACATCAATAAGCTTGCTGTCGCCCATGCGATATCCCCAGCGGGCTTTGCTTTCCAGGAGATAGGGAGCGTTGGTCATGCTTTCCATACCGCCTGCTACAATGATGTCAGCATCGCCGGCCATAATTGACTGGGCGGCCAAGTTAACGGCTTTGAGGCCTGAGCCGCAAACTTTGTTAATTGTGTATGCTGGTACTTCAACAGGCAATCCGGCTTTTAGGGCTGATTGGCGGGCGGGATTCTGACCCAGACCTGCCTGGAGTACGTTTCCCATGATGACTTCGTCAATGGCATCTGAGGCTATATTGACTTTTTCCAAAGCAGCACGAATAACAATGCTGCCTAGTTCAGTCGCTGATAAGGGGGCCAGTGCGCCATTGAAGGTGCCGATGGCTGTCCGCAATGCGGCGGCTATAACGACTTCTCTCATCTTTTCCTCCTCCTAGTGATTGTTGTAAGGTTGAGACCGCTTACGAACAAAAAACAGTTGCAATTTTCGTGCCAAGAGTAACGAATAAACATAGACCTGAATGTTTACAAGATGCTAAAGATTGGGTATGATTTGGTTAATGGATAACTTATTAAGTATCAGTTGAAGAACAGTTAACTGTAGGGAGAGCTGAAATGAAAAACAAAATAGATAGCAGCGAAGCTATTTTAAGCGAATTAATAACAAAGATTGAGAAACAAAATTGGGATATTTCGTCCCACCAGGAGCTTTTTGCTGGTTTGAAGAAAGTGCTCAGTGAGCTCACTGAAGCCAGGGATCTTGATTTTAGAGAGATCGGGGATCATCTCTATGACGGGATTTACATTACCGATGGAAATGGGAAGACCTTGTATGTTAATGCGGCATACACCAGAATAACCGGTATTCGTCCTGAAGAGGTTGTAGGGAAGTATGTTGATGAGCTCTTGTCGGCGGGCGTTTATCTAAATGCCGTAACGCCGGAAGTCATTAAGCACAAAAAACAAGTAAACTCCATGGGCGAAAGTTTAAGGAACGGAACTAAAATGCTGATTACCGGCAGTCCGGTTATGGATGCCGAAGGGAATGTAAAAAAAGTCGTTATTATTGATCGGGAAATAACCGACTTGCTGCAAATGAAGTCTGACCTGGAAGCTTCGCAAAAACAGATAAAAGCAGTTGAAAAAGACAAGATAAAGAGTGCGCTGGAAGTCGAGCACCTCAGGAAACTACATTTAAACAAGAATATGATTGGCAAT
This sequence comes from Sporomusa sp., assembly GCF_035561255.1. GTDB lineage: Bacteria > Bacillota > Negativicutes > Sporomusales > Sporomusaceae > Sporomusa. The sequence continues at coordinate 10,384 of NZ_DATMXX010000289.1, forward strand.
AGTCTGGAAACGCGGCAGGTCATTAAGAGCATTCAACAGGTCGCCGGTTTGGATGTTACTGTTTTGATTACGGGAGAAACGGGTGCAGGCAAAGAGGTGGTAGCAAATGAAATCTACATGAATAGTGCTAGGAAAAATGACCCTTTCATCAAAGTAAATTGTGCGGCTATTCCTGCTAATTTGCTGGAAGCTGAGTTGTTTGGCTATGCCAGGGGGGCATTTACCGGTGCTGCCACTACCGGCAAAACCGGCTTGTTTGAATTAGCGGACAAAGGAACGATAATGCTTGATGAAATCGGGGACATGCCGATGGAACTGCAATCAAAATTACTCAGGGTCATTCAACACAAGGAAATAACCCGTATCGGCGGCGCGAAACCGGTTAAATTAGATGTAAGAATTCTATCTGCGACAAATTGCGATTTAAAAGACCTTGTGAAACAAGGACGTTTTCGTGAAGATCTCTACTACCGGTTGAATGTATTCCCCATTCATATCCCACCGCTGCGTTCACGCGACCAGGATATCGAGATACTAGCCCGTCATTTCCTGGCCATCTACAACTCGAAATATGCCAAGAACACAGCCATAGAGCCGCTTGGTTTTGAAATGATGCGGCAGTATTCGTGGCCGGGAAATATCCGTGAATTACAAAATATAATTGAACGGCTTGTTATCGTATCAGAACATGACGGAACAATTAGCAATGAACAAATCGGCAATTTGCTGAACATTCATCCGTCTTATATGTCTGAGCTTGTTGTGGAAGAGATGGGGCTTAGAGAAATCGTCAGCAATATCGAAAAAAAGACGATCGAAAAGGCTTTGGCATTATGCGGGAGTACAAGAAAGGCTGCTAAAGTTTTAAAGGTTGACCAATCAACCATTGTGAAGAAGGCCAAAAGGCTGGGAATCAGCCTAAAAGATGAAAAAACGCATCAATAATGATGCGTTTTTTCATCTTTTAGAAATATCAGCTATAGCTATCTAA
>NZ_DATMXX010000290.1:0-33277 GCF_035561255.1 Sporomusa sp.
ATAGTAGCTAAACTGATAAAGAAGGAGGCAAAAGCATATTCTTTAAACAGACGGCATGTAAAGGTAACATGGATTTGACTTTATTATAAAATCACATGCTACACTCAACACATCGCCGGAAAACGCACTCATAATCACACAAAAGTCTTAACAACACCCCTATTACTTAAAATCTTCTCACATTATTTTATTCTACCCTAAGGAGCGTGAACACAGTAAATGATCAGATTAACAATTGACGGGCAAGCCGTTGAAACAATTGAAGGGTCTTCAGTATTAGAGGCTGCTCATAAGGCCGGCGTAAAGATTCCTACGTTGTGCCACCTTGCTGACTTAACCCCTGAAGGATCCTGCCGTGTCTGTGTTGTCGAAGTAGAAGGCGCCCGCGGACTAGTAACAGCGTGTACATACCCGGCCTCAGAGGGACTAATTGTACGCACCAGCTCACCAGTTATCCGCGAGGCACGAAAAAGTGTAATTGAACTTATGTTAGCTAATCATCCGCAGGATTGCCTTTCCTGCCAACGCAACCTGGATTGTGAACTGCAAACACTTGCAAACACTTTAGGTATTCGTGAAATCCGTTTTGACGGTGACCAGCGAGAATATGCCGTAGAGGATAGCAATCCATTCATTATTAAGGACAACAATAAATGCATCCTCTGCGGACGCTGCGTCCGTGTCTGCCAGGAAGTACAATGCTGCGATGTTCTTGAATGGACTAATCGGGGCTTTGATACTAAGATAGCATCAGCTTTTGATGTCCCAATGCCCGAATCTGGCTGTGTATTTTGCGGGACTTGCGTATCTGCTTGCCCAGTAGGGGCATTGACAGAAAAACCAATGAGAAATACCGGGTTACCTGATAAGAAAGTCAAAACCACTTGCCCCTTCTGCGGCGTAGGTTGCAACTTTGACCTCAATGTTAAAGAAGATAAAATAATTGGTGTGACCTCAAACCTGACTAGTGTGGTCAATGGCCGGCTCACATGTGTAAAAGGCCGCTTTGGTATTGATTATGTCCATAGTCCGGAGCGTTTGACTACACCATTAATCAAAAAAAATGGCGAATTTGTGGAAGCAACCTGGGTTGAAGCCCTGGACCTAATTGCAACCAAGTTTTCCGAGATAAAAAATGCCCACGGTGGCGACGCTCTGGCTGCACTCAGTTCGGCCCGTTGTGTTAATGAAGAAAACTATCTGATGCAAAAATTCATGCGCGCAGTGATTGGCACCAACAATATTGATCACTGCGCCCGTACCTGACACGCTCCCACTGTGGCCGGTCTGGCCACCTCATTTGGATCCGGAGCAATGACCAACTCGATCAATGAAATCCCCCAGAGTAAGGTTTTATTTGTTATTGGGGCCAACCCAACAGAAGCCCATCCTGTTATTGGGGCAAAAATGCGTCAGGCACTCCGTAATGGAGCCCAATTGATTGTCGCTGACCCACGGAAAACCGAACTTGCCGGCAAAGCTCATGTATGGCTGCGGCTGAAACCGGGTACCGATATTGCGCTTATCAACGGCTTGATGCATATTATTTTAAAATCCGGCTGGCATGACCAGAAATTTATTGAATCCTGCACAGTTGACTTTGAAAAAGTAGTCGAAACAGTAGAAAAATATACGCCGGAATATGTTGAAACAATTACAGGTGTACCTCAGCATTTGTTGAAAGAAGCAGCCAGAATCTATGGCACGGCTGAACGCGCCCAAATATTTTATACCTTAGGTATTACCGAACATGTTTGCGGTACCGACAATGTCATGAGCCTGGCTAATTTAACGATGATGACAGGTAATATTGGCAAGCTTAATTCTGGTATAAACCCGATGCGCGGCCAGAATAACGTCCAGGGAGCCTGTGATCAGGGGGCTCTGCCAAACGTCTACTCAGGCTACCAGAAAGTAACCGATCCGGTTTCCCGTGAGAAATTTGAAAAAGCATGGGGCGTCAAACTGCCTGAACAGGTTGGTATGATGATTCCGGATATGTTTGATGCCGCTATTAGCGGTAAACTAAAAGCCATGTACGTCATGGGCGAAGATCCGGTATTGACCGATTCTGATGCTCATCATGTAATTAAAGGACTGCAACATCTCGAATTTCTAGTAGTCCAAAATCTATTTATGACCGAAACAGCAAAGTTGGCTGATGTCGTGCTTCCAGGCGCTTCATTTGCCGAAAAAGACGGTACTTTCACTAATACAGAACGCCGCGTCCAGCGTGTCCGTCAAGCCATTAATCCAATTGGCAATAGCCGCCCTGACTGGCAAATTATTCGAGACTTATCGAATAAAATGGGCTATTCCATGACATACACCCATCCGAGCGAAATTATGGATGAAATGGCATCATTAAGTCCGATATATGCCGGCGTTTCTTATGAACGTATCGATGAGCAGGGTTTACAATGGCCTGTTCCTCATAAAGAACATCCAGGTACACAATACCTTCACGATGGCGGAAAATTCGCCTGCGGTTTAGGCGTATTTAAGCCGATAGAGCATCAACCTCCTGGAGAATCACCTGACGCTGATTATCCCTTCTTGCTGAGCACTGGGCGTATCCTCTACCATTATAATATTACTACGCCAGGCTATTCCAAAACCCTTACTGATTATCGCTCAGAAGAACGTGTTATGATCCATCCTGACGATGCGAAACGGTTAGATATCCAGGATATGGAAACAATTAGGATCTCATCCCGCCGGGGCCAGGTACAAGCTAAGTCCTGGGTAACAGATCGCGTCCCACCTGGCGTAATCTGGATGTCCTTCCACTTTGCAGCATGTCCCACTAACGAAATAACCAGCAGCGCCGTTGATAAAGTAACGAAAACATATGAATATAAAGTGTGTGCTATAAAAGTTGAAAAAATTATAGCATCTGATTAAGCAAGTATATAAAAATCTGTGGCACTCACCGAGCGCCACAGATTTTTTATTGCCTTACCAGGCAGTTCTTATACCGTTCTTATAGCATTTGTGCGTTTTTGTTTAATACTTTTTACAATTTCCTCAGGCAAAACTACCGACAGCGCTTTTGTCGGGCATTTTTTCACACACTGCGGCCCATCAGGTACTTCAATACACAGATCACATTTATAAGCAGTTTTTTGACAGGGCTTATCTTCAACCCTGGTTAAATAGACTGCGCCTATCGGACAGGCCATTATACAGTTTTTACAACCGACACATTTGTCGTCAAGCACATAAATTACTTGGCCGCGCTGTACAATTGCTTTTTCCGGGCAGGCTTCAGCACAAGGCGCATCCTCACATTGGCGACACTGGACAGGAACACTGATATCTTCTGTTTTTACCACCGACAAGCGGGGCACAAACGGTACATCCTTAATTGCTTCTGTTCCGAGTGCTTTTTGGGTGTGCGCCATAACACAGGCAATCTCACAGGTGCGGCAGCCGATGCATAAGTCGGGGTTACCGATAACAAAAGCAGTATTCAGCATTATCTTATCCCCTCCTGATATAATGCGTGTGTAATAGTTCGTGAGATTTGTGTCCCAGCGGCTTGCCCAGAAAATCTTTATAGACCTTTGTTATTTCTGGGTTGTCATGCGATTTTCTAAGCGGCAGTTCTTCATCATGTTTGTACATAGAGGCCATACGGCTCGCATAAACCTGTTTGCGTTCAGTTTCTAACAAAACCTTGGGTTGACCGCCACCACTGATACAGCCTTGAGGACAAGCCATAACTTCGACAAAATGGAAATCAGCAGTACCATTTTTAATCTCATCGATAATAGGTGTTACATTCTCCAGCCCGGCCACCACAACTGTCTTAACAGCCAAATCGCCCACCTGGACCGTAGCGCGTTTTACGCCCTGGCTATACCGCACATCCAGGATATTGATATCATCAAGTGCTTTGCCGGTAATCAATTCATAACCTGTACGCAGGGCAGCTTCCATGACCCCGCCGGTAACACCAAATATATGACCGGCCCCGGTATAAGCACCTAATACAGAGTCAGGCTGACCTGGTTCAAGATTTTTAAAATCAATGCCAGCGTGTTTTATCAAATTTGCCAGTTCTCTTGTTGTCAAAACAAGATCAACATCCTGACTGCCGCTTGACTTCATTTCCGGCCGGGAAGCCTCAAATTTTTTAGCAGTACAGGGCATAACTGATACACTGACTATTTTCTTAGGCTCCAGTTTATCAACCTGGGCGCCGTAAGTCTTAAATAATGCTCCGGCCATTTGCTGCGGCGACTTGCAGGTAGACAGGTTTTCATGAAGCTCAAACTGTTCTTGTTCTACATATTTTACCCAGGCCGGACAGCAGGATGTAAACATAGGTAACACACCGTTTTCCTGGATCCGTTTAATTAACTCGCTGCCTTCCTCCATGATTGTCAGATCAGCAGTAAAATTAGTATCGTATACCCGGTTAAAGCCCAACTTTCTGAGAGCGGTAATCATTTTACCTGCAACCAGTTCACCGGATTCCATACCGAAATCTTCTGCCAGGCCAACTCTCACCGCTGGCGCACATTGGACCATGGTCACTACATTAGGATTGTTGAGCGCTTCCCAAACCTTTTGCGCATGCCCCATATTATGAGCCGCAAATAGCGGCTCCTTAACACTATCCAATAAGCCACGATCCTGCATCTTGGTTGCACGCGGTGCTGTATTTTCCGATTTATACTCTTGATAAGCACTGCAAATCTGAACACACTGGCCGCAGAAACAGCACTTGTCGTAATTGATATCTACTGCCATGCCTGCCGGTCCGCCAATCGCGCCAACCGGACAGACATCAATACAGCGGTGACACCCTGTACACAACTCCTGATCAATTTCAACTGTATATTGCATATTATTCACCCCCTATTTTTTAAACATGCCAACAATAGTGGCGACAGCTTTTCTATTCTTTTCTTTTTTCTCTTTATGTGGCTCGACCAGACGCAACGCCTTTTCGGGGCACGCTTCAACGCAGATAGGTCCGCTTTTCCTGGTATAGCACAAATCACATTTATTACCATACATGAGCGGTTTTTTCAAATTAGTTTGTATTACTTCCTCACCCTTGACAAACATGGGAACAAGCTCTACTGCGCCGAACGGGCAGGCCACCAGACAATCTTTGCAGCCCTTGCATTTGGCCGTATTAATCAGGACTTTGTCGCCATCAAAATAAATAGCTTTCTCAAGACAAGCCTGAGCACAGGGCGCATCTTCACAATGGTGACATTGAACCGGCATAGTCACTTCTTCCACACGGGTGACAAACAACTTGGGGAACACTGGGGTATCAATATTTCCCGCCGTAATACCGTTTACATTATGGGATACATGGCAGGCAACCTCACAAGCTTTGCAGCCGATGCATTTTTCCCCATCGCCAACAACAAATGGACTTAACTTCTCCATAATTACCTCCCTTTTAAGAAGACGCACTTCTCATCCTGTTTAATTAAGAAACAACAGCACCCATTTTGCGTTTCATATCGTTGTACATAGTAACAAGCTGCTGCTCTGCACTAACTTGATCCTGGATCGCTTCCAGTTTTACTGCACAATATTTATACTCAGGTGTTTTAGAGATCGGATCAAGGTTATCGATGGTTAATTCATTACAAGCGCCAATCCACCATTGGTATGTCATGTACACAGCTCCCGCTTTTACCCGTTCGGTAACCCTGGCTCTGGACATAACTGAACCGCGCCGTGAAGTAACACGCATTAAATGCTCATCTTCAATACCAAGGCAGGCGGCATCTTCGACACTAATCTGAACATAGCCAGGCTCGTCGGCCAGTTGAGATAATCCCCAACAGTTGCCGGTCATCGTCCGGGATGAATAATGGCCAACTTCCCGGACAGTGCAGAGTACTGTCGGGTATTCTGCATCAGGCACCTCTGCCGGAGCACGCCATTCAGTTGCGAAAAAGATCCCCTTCTTACTGGCCGTTTGAAAAATATTTCCTTTAAATAAATACGACGTTCCTGGATCTTCAGCAGTTCTGCACGGCCATAGCACACTACCCTGGCGTTCCATTTTTTCATAAGTCGCCCCAGCATAGCTCGGGCATAACCCGATCAGTTCATTCCATATTTCTTCGGTATCTTTATAAATTAGCTCATAGCCAAAACGTTTTGCCAACTCACCGATAATGACCCAGTCATCCTTAACATCACCTTTAGCATCAACAGCTTTGCGGAAGCGTTGGAAGCGCCGGTCAGCCCCGCTGAATACCCCGCCGTGCTCACCCCAGGAGGTTGCCGGCAAAATGACATCAGCATGCAGCGCTGTTTTGTTCATGAAGATATCCTGGAATACCACAAATTCCAAATCATTAAGGGCCTTACGCAAACCGGCTGAGTCTGGATCGCTTTGCGCCGGATCCTCGCCAATAATGTAGAAGGCTTTCAATTTACCGGCAGCAACAGCATGGGGAACTTCGGTAATGGTAAAACCAATCTTATCAGGCAGATTCTCCACACCCCAGGCTTTGGCAAATTTTTTGCGGTTGGCAGCCTCTATAACCGGCTGGTATCCGGGAAAAACGTTCGGCAATGCCCCCATATCGCAGGCTCCCTGAACATTATTTTGACCGCGTACAGGTCCAACTCCCGAACTTGGCTTGCCAATCTGCCCTGTTAAGAGGCACAGCGAGCCAAGACCTTTAACAACATCCACCGCCTGACCGAATTGGGTTACCCCCATTCCCCACAAAATAAATGAATTATTGGAGTGAGTATATATCTTCATTGCCTCTTCCACTAATTTAGGATCAATACCCGTAATGGACTGGGCATACTCAGGTGTGTAGCGTTCTACAGTTTTGCGATATTCCTCAAAGCCTTCAGTAAAGTTGTCAATAAACCGGTCATTTTGCCAGCCTCTTGCTAAAACAATATTGGCGAAACTATTGACCATAGCCATATTGGAACCATTCTTAAGCTGCAGCCATAAGTCGGAAATCCGTGCTGCCTCAGTTCTGCGAGGATCCACAACAATAATTTTTGCACCTTTTTGCTTCGCCCTTAAAATCCGTTTAGCTACTAAGGGGTGTGCATCAGCCGCGTTGTAGCCAAAGATTAACAGGCAATCCGCGTCTTCAATCTCAGGTATTGAATTGGACATCGCTCCGCTGCCAAAGATGGTTGTCAAGCCGGCTACCGAAGGACCGTGACACACACGGGCGCAATGATCAACATTATTTGTCCCAATTACCGCACGCATGAATTTTTGCATGACATAATTAGTTTCATTTCCAGTACCCCGGGCCGAGCCGGTACCCATTATAGCATCCGGGCCGTATTTTTCTTTGATCGCTTTCAGCCTATCAGCCACATAATCCAACGCTTCATCCCAGCCAACCTCATGCAGTGGCTCGTTACGATTGTACCGGAGCATCGGTTTAGTAAGACGTTTGCTCAGGATTTTGGTATCGTTTAAAAAATCCCAGCCATAATGGCCTTTCAAACATAATTCGCCTTCATTAATCGGCCCATTTGCGGGTTCAGCCCCGACAACCCGGTTGTTCTCCACACACAGGTACATTTGGCATCCTGAACCACAGTACGGACAGACTGTTAATATTTTCTCCAACTAATTTCTCCCCCTTTTATTAAGGAAATTGCAATCTATAATAAAACGCTGGGAGATTATTTAGCGAAATAAGCAAAACAACAATTATACCATGCATAACGATAATTTATCCTGAATTGCTTGACATAGCCAGCAAGACCTAGTTAATTGGCTACACATGATCCTGATCCCGTAAGTATCGGAAAAAAGCAGCTTCGTTCCAGAACAACTAAGAAACGACAGCACCCATTTTACGTTTAAGCTCATTGTATGCGGCGGTAAGTTCTTCTTCAGCCTTTTTCTGATCTTTGATAGCTTCCACTCTGACCGCACAATACTTATATTCAGGCGTCTTAGAAATAGGATCAACAGCATGAATAGTCAGTTCGTTGCAAGCCCCAAGCCACCATTGGTAAGTCATATATACAACACCTGCACGCACCCGGTCAGTTACCAAAGCCCTGGTTATAACTGAGCCGCGCCGTGTTGTCACACGCACAAGGTCTTCGTCAGCAATGCCAAGTTTATCAGTATCATCTGGATGAATCTGGAGGTAACCGGGCTCATCGGCCAGTTTGGCAAGCCCCCAACAGTTGCCTGTCATTGTGCGGGATGAATAGTGACCGACTTCCCGTACGGTAGACAAAACCAGTGGATATTCGGCATCAGGCTGTTCAACTGGCGGACGCCACTCGGCAGCAAAGAAATTCCCTTTCATACTGGGAGTTTGGAATACGTTACCTTTGAACAGGTACGACGTACCCGGATGTTCCTCAGTAGGGCATGGCCATTGAATACTGCCTAATTCTTCAATTCTGTCATAGGTAGCACCGGCAAAACTCGGACTCAAACTAATCATTTCACTCCAGATTTCCTCAGTATTATTATAGTTCATTTCATAACCGAACCGTTTCGCTAATTCGCAAATAATAACCCAGTCGTCCTTAACATCACCTTTAGCATCCACAGCTTGGCGGAAGCGCTGGAACCTACGGTCTGCACCGCTAAATACGCCGCCATGCTCACCCCAGGAGGTAGCCGGCAGAATAACATCCGCATGCAACGCCGTTTTATTCATGAATATATCCTGAAGAACCACCAGTTCCAGTTCCTCAAGTGCTTTTCTCACACCAGCGGCATCCGGGTCGCTCTGCACGGGGTCTTCGCCAATAATATAAAAGGCTTTCAGTTTTCCTTCCTCGGCGCAATGCGGAACATCTGTCAGCATATAACCCACTTTGTCCGGCAAGCTTTCCACACCCCAGGCCTGGGCAAATTTTTTGCGGTTATCAGGGTTGGTAACCGGCTGATATCCGGGAAACACATTAGGTAGTGCGCCCATATCGCAAGCTCCCTGTACGTTATTTTGTCCGCGTACAGGCCCAATCCCAGAGCTGGGTTTAGCAATTTGTCCGGTCAACAGGCATAAGCCGCCCAAGCCTTTGACCACATCCACCGCCTGATTGTATTGACATACACCCATACCATAGAGAATAAACGATCTTTCTGATTTCGCGTAAATCTCCATCGCCTGTTCCACAAGCTTAGGGTCAAGACCGGAGATTTTTTGTGCGTACTCAGGCGTATATTTAGCAATCGTTTGTCTGTATTCCTCAAATCCATCAGTATAATTCTCGATATAGGTTTTGTTTTCCCAACCTTTTGCAAGTATAATGTTTGCAAAACTATTAACTGCCGCCATATTCGAACCATTTTTGATCGGCAACCAGATGTCCGCAATTCTGGCTGATTCTGTTTTGCGAGGATCCACAACAATAATTTTGGCCCCTCTTTCCTTAGCCTTTAGAATGCGGCGAGCCACCAGCGGATGGGAATCGGCGCCGTTATAACCAAATATCAACAAACAGGTAGCATTTTCGATTTCCGGTATGGAGTTTGTCATTGCTCCACTGCCAAATGTAGTAGCCAGACCGGCTACAGAGGGAGCGTGTCAAACACGGGCGCAATGATCGATATTGTTAGTACCGATCACCGCGCGCATAAATTTTTGCATGAGGTAGTTTGGTTCATTTCCCATACCCCGGGCCGAGCCTGTGCCCATGATGGCATCAGGGCCGTATTTCTCCTTAATGGACTTAAGTTTATCAGCAACATAATCCAGCGCTTCATCCCATTCTACTTCATGGAAATCTTCTTTTCGGTCATATCTGAGCAATGGTTTTGTCAATCGTTTGCTCAAAATCTTCGTATCATTGAGGAAATCCCAGCCATAATGACCTTTTAAACAAAGCTCACCTTCATTAATAGGTCCGTTCGCCGGTTCAGCACCAATAACCCGGTGGTTTTCGACCAACAGATACATCTGGCAGCCAGCACCACAATAAGGACAGACTGTTAAAACTTTCTCCAAATTGCTCCCCCCAATAAATCTTTTTAGCACCTGAGTAGCTTTTTAATGCAGTTCAACAACGATTTAATGCTCCTTAGAAAAATAAATTATAATCTTCTGACTTTATTCCATTCTTCTTAATAAACTCCTGCCTCATTGTGAAAAAAATTTCACAAAGTATCACTATAAAAGCTAGCACATATTAGGGTCAAATTCAATTGTTTACATAACATTAAAAAGTGAGGCCTATGGGCAAATTTATTCAAGCCCCAGGCCTCACTTTTTAATGGTAACGTCAAATTCAATTTGCAGTTTATAAAACTAGGCATCGGCTAACAAAATAACCTCAACTTCCGCGTTTACCGGCAATGGTGGGGAGTTCTCCGGAATAACTATAATTGCATTTGCTCCCATTGCTGATTTAAGCATGCCATTACCCTGAGCGCGTGACGGCTCAACTAAGATATCATTATCTGTTTGCCAGCACCGTGCCCACACAAAACGTTTGGCACCTGTCATTTTTTTAAAAGGAGTTGCCAGTATGGCTTTAATGCGTGGCCGCCACCACACCTTACGCCCCCCCATCTTCATCAATACAGGCCGTACCAGTTGTTCAAAGGAAATCGCCGCTGCTGCAGGATTGCCTGATAGGCCAAAATAGAGTTTTCCATCACGAATTCCGGCCAGCACCGGCATTCCGGGTTTAATACTTACTCTGTCAAACAGCAACGTAATTCCCAATTTCTTATACACTTCACTAATAAAGTCAAAATCACCGACAGAAGCGCCACCGGTAGTAATAAATACATCGCAGTCAGAGGCTGTTTCCAACAAGTGAGCAATCTCATCAACATTATCTGATGCATTACCTAACAAAACTGTCTGAGCCCCAGCCTCGGCAGCTTGCGCGCTCAGCATAAAACTATTTGAGTTTCGGATTTTTCCCGGTGTCAAGGGAAAATCAACAGGCACAATCTCGCTGCCTGTAGCAATAAGGGCCACACGTGGCTTACAGAATACAGAGGGACGACTCTTGCCAAGCACAGCTAACATTCCCATTACGCCAGCATTGATAACAGTACCTTGAAAAACGACCTCTTCTTCACTAGAAATCTCTTCGCCTTGCAAGCAAATATTATTGCTGGCTCCTCTACCATCCAGAATTGTTACTTTATCACCATCTACAATGGTGTCTTCCAAACGAATCACACCTGTGGCCCCCGGTGGTATAGGCGCGCCAGTCATAATGCGGCATGCAGTTCCGGGAATAACAGGTTTATGTGGAGTGTCACCTGCCGGAATATAGTCAGTTTGCTGTAGGATTACCGGATTCTCGGGGGTCGCGTTAGCCACTTCTTCATCAATTAGGGCATAACCATCAAGCGGTGATCGATCAAAAGGCGGGAAGTCCATATCAGAAACGACCGTTTCCCCCAAAACACGACGCCAACATTCACTCAACACCACTTTTTCCTTTGGCATCACTTTTACTAAATTTAATAAAATCTCCTGGGCTACCTCTAATTTAACTGACACGGAATATTCCCCCCATCACTTTCCGAACGGGCAGCACGGATAAACACATTCTTTACAATTCATGCATAAACCGCCATATCCCATTTCCGCAAAATCCTGCTTACTCAATTTTTCACCAGCAAGTATTCTTGGAAAAACCAGATCAAATACCGTGATTTTTGAAAACATACCACAAGCTGGCAATCCAAAAATGGCTACATTGTTAAGATAGGCTAGCATAAACATAGCACCCGGCAATACCGGTGTTCCATAGGTAATAATCTCAGCGCCTGTTGCACGAATAGCATCAGGAGTAACATCGTCAGGATCAACAGACATTCCGCCAGTTACAACAATAACCTCTGCCCCGGCACGAATGCAATCAAAAATATTCTGAGTGATTTTTTCTTTGTCATCAGGCTGAAAGCTCAACCCGCTAAAAGTTGCCTTATAGGTTTTAATTTTTTCTGCTAGAACCGGACCAAACTTATCCTGGATGCGCCCATAAAAAACCTCATTGCCTGTTGTAATTACAGCTGTTTTCATAGGCTGCAATGGTTTTATGGACACTATATCCTGATATTCACCTGCGATCTTCCCAACTTTCCTAATTGTTTCGGCATCTACGATCAGTGGTACTACCTTTACTCCAGCTAAAACCTCGCCTGCTTTAAGCAGTCTGTTACCATGCAAAGTGGATAAAACCGTATACTCAACCGAATTTATCCTGGTCACTGCATCACGATTTACCTTTAATAACCCGTCATACTGAGCTAAAATGCTCACCCTACCCTCGGCCGGCGCGGTTAAATAGGTGTTTGCGCCCCCCACCAGCCAAGCAATGCGCTGAGCGGCATCGTTTTCGTGAACTTGGTCATCACCCAGCTCAAGTAAATATATATGATCTTTGCCGATATTAAGCAAGTGTGGTATATCTTCCTGACAAATAATATGTCCTTTCTTAAAAGCCGGTCCTTTATACTCGCCGGGAACAATCTTAGTCATATCATGCCCTAATACCATGCCAACTGCTTCACTTACCCGCACTTTCTTTAGTGCCACTAGCGTCTCCTCCTGCATAGCCAATCTGCATAATCTATTTTCGTAGATATTCCAATACTAGATTCACGTAATGTCTATAAAATCCCTCTATTGAAAACTCTTCCGAAAGAATTCTGCCTTCGGAAGAGTTGCGTTAACAGCCAACAATTCGATCCGCATGAGTATACACATTTAACCGCTCTTCTCTGGCAAATCCAATCACTGTCACACCAAGTTCTTCAGCCATATCAAGGGCTAAGCTTGTCGGCGCCGAACGGGCAATAATAATAGATATATTCATTTTGCTAACCTTTAAAATTATCTCAGATGATACCCGTCCGGAAAAAACCAGAACTTTATCATGAGTGCTGATTCCTTCGATTAAACAGCGTCCGTATAGTTTATCGAAGACATTGTGTCGTCCAATATCCTGACTCCAACAGACTAACTTACCCTCTGCCGCCAATGCACCTCCATGCACGCCACCGGTTAGCCGGAATGTCTCAGAGGCTGATTCCAGCATTTCAGAATAAGCCATCGCTTGCTGCGCTGTTAGCTTGATCTCACTATTGACAGTTTTTGCGGTTAAAACATCATTGGCAAAGTAAAAGGCACTCCGCCCTTTGCCGCAGCAGGCGGTAAGATAACGTTTTAAAAACATCTTTTCAGCTACTGTTTCTCCAGATGCGGTTGTTACATGAATTATCCCTTGGAGCACATCAACATCAAGAGTCTTAATATCTTTAATATCCTGAATTATTCCCTCTGTAGCCAAAAATCCTGTTACCAAATAGTCTTCTTCACCATAAGCAGCAAGCATCGTCACAAGTTCTTTACCATTTAAGTATATAGTAAGGGGCAATTCTTCGACGACCGGTTCTTCGGTGTTCGTAACATCCGACCCGCGGAATTTAACAACCTGATATTTGGCTGTTCCTTTAAATGCGTCCGTGTGTCTCACTCCTTTTCGGCCAATTCCCGGTACAGTGTCTGCAACTTTGCTGTAATAGCCCCTGCTGCCGGCGTAGCGCCAATTGGGTTACCATCACATGCAGTCACCGGAATAATCTCCATAATCGAACTTGTTAAAAATATTTCATCAGCGCTGGTAAGTTCTACCAGGGATACCTGCCGCATCTCAACAGGTATCCCTGCCGTTTGCGCCAGTTCTATTACAATACGCCTGGTCACACCAGGCAAAATGCCACTGTCATCATCAGGGGTAATCAGCCGTCCATCTGTAACATAAAATATATTACTCATCGACCCCTCCGCAACAAAGCCGTCAGTATTAAGCATAATGGCCTCCTGGGCATTACGGGACCGGGCTTCAGCTTTGGCTAACAGGTTGTCAAGGTAATTGGCAGATTTGATTCTAACAAGTGGTGAAGACAAATTCCGGCGTAATTTCACTATAGCTATATGCCAGCCGCCCGCTAGCGACAATGGGGTCGGTAGTTGCGAAGCATACACTGCAACTGTCGGTTGCCCGCAACTGCCGGGGTCTGGGCGCGCAGCCCCAATACCCCGGGATAAAGTCAGGCGTATTGACGCATCACACAGATGATTCTCGCTTAGCACACTGGCAATAGCCATACTTAATTCCACCCTGTCGGGGATTTTAGGCCAGCCAAGAAAATCAGCGGCCTCTTCAAGACGTTTGAGATGTTCTTCCAGACAAAATACCCTGCCTTTATAAGCACGCATAGTCTCAAACAAGCCGTGCCCATAAAGAAAGCCGTGATCTAACGGAGAAACAATACTATCGCCTGCGGGAACAAGTTGACCATTAAAATAAATAATCATCACAACATCCTTACACGTGATAACCCAGAGCTCTCATAAGCGCCCGGGCCTTATCTAAACTTTCTTCATATTCAAGCTCAGGTATAGAGTCGGCTATTATACCACCCCCGACCTGATAATAAGCACGATCCCCTTTAATAATAAACGTTCGGATAACAATATTTAGGTCAGCGTCGCCGTTAAAATCAATATAACCAACCGAACCGGTATAGATACTTCGCCGGACTGACTCAAGCTCATCAATAATCTCCATTGCCCGGACTTTAGGGGCTCCGGTAATCGAACCGCCGGGAAAAGAGGCTTTTACAAGATCAATAATATCTTTATCCGCTGCCAGCTTTCCCACCACAGTTGATACAAGATGAAAGACTGTCGCATATTGTTCCAACCGGATTAAGTCAGGCACACAGACACTGCCAAACTCACAAACCCTTCCCAGATCGTTTCGCTCAAGGTCGATAATCATAACTAACTCAGCCCGATCCTTTTCACTGGCGAGCAATTCATCTCTGAGCAACCTGTCTGATTCCGGATCTGTGCCACGTGGTCTTGTACCTTTTATTGGCCTTGTTTCCACCATTTTGTCAGTCACAAGTAAGTAGCGTTCAGGTGAAGCACTGGCGACAATAACCTCACCAAAATTTAAATATGAAGCAAAGGGCGCTGGATTGATATGCCGAAGATAGCGATAAAGTTCGTAAGGAGGAACCGTCACTTTAGCGTTAAACCGCTGTGTCAGATTTACCTGAAATATATCACCGGCAGCAATGTAGTCTATGCCCTGCTGCACCATTGCACAATGTCCCTCTCGCGTAAAATTTGACTGGAAGTCACCTTCAGGTATTTGAGGTTTAGGATCAGGCAATGGTTTAGCTGCAGCTAACATACCAGCCAGTTCCTCGATACGGGCTTCAGCCCGCTGGTGCCGTGCCGGCTCGTTGTGTTCAGGAAAACCATTTGCGGCAATGTATGACTTACCGGTATGATGGTCAAAAATCAACACTGTATCATAAAAGCCAAAGAAACAGTCAGGATTGTTGAGATCATCTGTACTTAACCCGGGAATTATTTCTAAGAGATATCCCATATCATAGCCGAAATAACCGATAATCCCGCCAGTTAACGGAGGTAGTCCGGATACTTTTTGGGTTTTATATATAGTAAGCAGTCGCTTAAGCTCGTCAAAAGGATTGCCAGCAAAAGTCCGGCTACCACTCTTATCTTCAATATGTATTGTTTGTGCCTTGCTGGAAAACAGCAAAAATGGGTCACGGGCTATAAAGGAATAGCGTCCCATATTGTTTGTATCCACGCCGCTATCTAAAAAAACACTGTAAGGCTGCTGGGCAAATAACGAAAATACTTCAGCAGGCGGCAATGTCAGGTTTATTTCGCGTATAATTGGTGTCGGTCTCATTTACCGGCTGGCCCCTTTCTCTTGGTTGTCCATGTAGGATTCATAGTAAGAAAGTTTTCTAACATGGCATGTCCAGCTTCAGTAAGAATGGACTCTGGATGAAACTGGACACCTTCAATCAGATACTCTTTATGTCGAATCCCCATAATCTCGCCGAGCTCAGTCTCAGCAGTAATCTCAAAGCAATCAGGCAGGGTTTCTTTCTTAACTATTAATGAATGATAGCGGGTAGCTGATAATGGGTTCTTTAAACCGGAGAAAACACCTTTACCGTCATGATATACCAGAGACGTTTTGCCATGCATCAGGCGTGGCGCTCGCACAACATCACCGCCAAACGCCTGTCCGATGGCCTGATGACCAAGACAAACGCCCAGAATAGGAATTTTACCTTTAAAATACTTAATAAGTTCAAGGCTAATACCGGCTTCATTAGGGGTGCAAGGGCCAGGTGAGAGAATAATGTGGTCAGGACGCATGTCTTCAATTTGAGCAAGCGTCAGTTTATTATTACGGAAAACCCGGATATCTTCTCCCATTTCGCCTAGGTACTGGACGAGGTTATATACAAAGGAATCATAGTTATCTAGCATTAATATCAAGGGTCAGATCCTCCTCGGCATGTTCTCGTTAACAAGTTGGATAGGCTCTATTTGTATTTTATCACAGCCCGTCGCTACTACACAAACAGCTATTTTATATTATATCTAACAAATGAGGACGGCTATGGGAAGCCGTCCTCATTAACAATCTACAAGCTCTTACTTACTCCTACTTATGGCGGGGATGATAGTGAGTATGAAGAAGTTCATGAGACTTATGGCTAAGCGGTTTACCTAAAAACTCTTCATACAATGCTTTCACTGCCGGATTCTTATGCGACTGACGAATCGGAGTTTCACGATCTGCCTGATAGAGACCTGCCATGCGAGCCTCTTTAGTAGCAGTAGTAGTACCCCACGGCTGGCCGCCGCCGCCAATACAGCCACCTGGGCAGCACATAATCTCAACAAACTGATATTCACATTCGCCGGCTCGAATCTTATCCAGAATCTGGCGGGCGTTTTTAAGACCATTGGCAATGGCTACTTTAACTTTTGTACCATCGAGGTCAACTTCGGCTTCTTTAACGCCAGTCAAACCGCGTATGCCTTCAAAGTCAACATTGGCTAGCTCTTTGCCAGTCACAACTTCATACACTGTACGAAGGGCTGCTTCCATAACGCCACCAGAGGTACCAAAGATAACAGCCGCACCAGTAGACAAACCAAGCGGAGCGTCGAATTCTTCATCTGTCAGCTTATTGAAGTCAAATCCTGACTGTTTAATCATCCGGGCCAACTCACGTGTGGTCAAAACAATGTCCACATCGCGATAGCCGCTACCATTCATTTCAGGACGGGCGCTCTCATGTTTCTTAGCAACGCAAGGCATGATAGACACAGATACTATTTTGCTGGCATCAATACCAGCTTTTTGCGGATAATAGGTTTTAGCCAATGCACCAAACATTTGTTGCGGTGATTTGCAGCTTGACACATTAGGCAATAAATCTGGATAGAATGTCTCAACAAAGTTAACCCACCCAGGGCTGCAAGAGGTAATAAGCGGCAAAACACCACCATGACTCATTCTTTCTAACAGCTCGCTACCTTCTTCCATAATGGTTACATCGGCAGCGAAATCGGTATCAAACACTTTATCAAAACCTAAGCGCCGGAGAGCAGCCACCATTTTGCCTGTAGCAATACTGCCTGAACCCATACCGAATTCCTCACCCAATGCTACCCGGACAGCCGGAGCGACTTGGACAATAACATGTTTGTCGGCATCAGCAAGCGCCTGCCAAACCTTTTCGCTATCATCTTTTTCATATAATGCGCCTACCGGACAAACCGAAATACATTGTCCGCAATATACGCAGGTAGTATCTTGAAGCGGCCGGTCAAAAGCAGTGGTCACTTCGTATTCAACTGAGCGGTGGGCAGTATTGATGGCACCAACGGTTTGAACCTCCTGGCACATCTCAACACAGCGTCCGCATTTTACACATTTCGCCATGTCGCGGACAATAACGCCATTAGAATCCTCAATAGGTATTTGTTTAGGCTGGTTTTCAAATAATGGTTTGCTAATACCAAAATCTCTTGCTAACTGTTGCAGTTCGCAATTTGTACTTCTAATACATTTTAAGCAGTCCTGCGGGTGTTCAGCCAAGATAAGCTCAAGAACATCTTTCCTAGCCTGGCGAACCGACGGACTGTTAGTGATAAACTCGGCACCGTCCCAAACCTCATTACCACAAGCAGTCTTAAGTTTCTTCTGACCTTTCATCTCTACTACGCATACCCGGCAGGTAGCACGCACTTTCAGGTCAGGATGATAGCACAATACAGGAATATCTATACCAACCATTTTTGCGGCATCCAGGATAAGTGTGGTTTCTGGACATGATACAGGAATACCGTCAATTGTAATATTTACTATCTTGTTAGGATCTGAAGCATGATGGCCCATCACTACTCACCCCTTTCCTGTTCAGTAAAGCAAACTTGCGCCGGACATTTCTTATTCAGGTGATCCTCAAATTCAGCTTTGAAAAGCTTCCAGCAGGTATTTAAGGCAACTGCCGCCGACTGACCCAGACCACAGAATGAGGCATTGGTCATTGTATCAATCATTCGCTTAAGGACTACCATATCCTCCTTGGTCGCTTCACCTTCAGAAAGTTTGCAAAGTATTGCATAAATTTGCTTGTTACCTTCCCGGCAAGGAGTACATTTACCGCAGGACTCATGGATAAAGAATTCGGTGACCCCTTTTAAATAATCAATTACACAGACATCTTCATCCATAACCACGATTGCGCCGGAGCCAACGCTCAAGCCGGCGTTGCGAAGCGCTTTATAACAATACATAGTGTCTAATTGCGCCTCAGCCCCTATCGGACCTGACTGACCACCGAGATGGAAGAATTTAAGTTTTTTGCCGTTAGGAATACCACCGCCCATTTCTGGATCATAGATGGCATCACGCAGGTTCACACCAAAAGGAATTTCATATACGCCGCGGTTAACAACATTGCCTGACAGGCAAATAAGTTTTGTACCACCACTGTCTTTGGTGCCGTAGCTCAGGTATTTATCACCGCCATCCAGAACAATTGTCGGGATATTGGAGATTGATTCCACATTATTAACAAGTGTCGGCATGAGGAACAATCCGACTTCAGCCAAATGCGGGGGTTTAATGCGTGGACGTCCGGCTTTACCTTCAATGGAGTTAAGGAGCGCCGAGTTTTCACCACATACATAAGCGCCGGCACCGGTCATAATATGAATATTAAACTCAAAATCAGTACCCATAATGTTTTTGCCAAGATAACCAGCCTTTACAGCGTTATCAATGGCACTCTGGAAAACCTTTTGAATAGCACGGTATTCACCGCGAATGTAGATATAGCCGTCATGGGAATTGAAAACATGCCCGGAGATGGTCATACCTTCGATTACTCTAAGTGGATCCTGACCTAGCAACAACTTATCCTTAAACGTACCTGGCTCGCCTTCATCGGCATTAATAACAATATATTTCGGGAACTCCGGGATTTCCAGTAATTGTTCCCATTTGGAACCAGCCGGATAAGCAGCGCCACCGCGACCTAACAATTTAGCCTTTTTAACTTCGCTAATAATTTCTTCCGGCGTCATAGTGAAAGCTTTTTTTAGACCTTCATACCCGCCTGCTTTCACATAGTCTTCAACAGAATCGGGTCTGATTACGCCGCAATTACTTGAAATAAGTTTATTTATTTTTGACATGAGGACACCCCCCGGTAACTAGTAACAACCTCGGCTACTTTAGCCGCTGTCAGGTTACCATATACTTCATCGCCAATTTTGGCTACCGGACCAATGTCACAGGCGCCAACGCAACTGGTGTGCATCAGGGTGAACAGGTTATCGGGAGTGGTCTCGCCCAGTTTTATACCCAATACTTCTTCAAACAGTTTAACTACAGCGTCAGCTTTTGTGACATGACAGGGTGTACTTTTGCAGATCTCAATGACATATTTGCCGTGAGGCTTTATGTTGAACATTGCATAGAAGGTAAGAACATCATGTACTTTGCTAATAGGCAGATCCAGTTGACAAGCTACCACTTCAGCCCATTCCTCAGCTACATAATTCTCTCCTGAAGCACACTGAATATCCAGGAGAATAGATAACAATTGTTCTTTCGCTTTACCGTACTTATTAATGATGGCCAGGACTTTCTCATATTTCCCGATAATTTCTAATGCTTGATCTTTTGTCACTTTTGAACACATGCTTTTTATCTCACCCTTTCCTATGACCTCTTAAGGCTACGGAGAATAAAGCTGTTATACTTTCAAAACAATATAGAGTCAGCCAGTATTCCAGCTGACCCCATACCTCATTGCATTTGCTCCGGACAAGCTAATACTTGATCCGCTACTTTTGAAATTGTCCTATTTATTTAAACTTTAGGACGCGGCAGGAATCCAGCACCTTTTACAATCTCAGGTAATGCGGCTTCCCAGCCAACAGGCATAATATGAATACCCGCAACACCAGGGATTTTTTTGAGCTCGTTGCACATTTCGATAGCAACCTGGATACCCTCTTTTTTCGGATCCTCGGCTTTTTTCATCCGTTCAATAAGACTGTCAGGTATTTCCATACCGGCAACGTCTTTTTTCATATACTGCAGCGCTTTTACCGAACGTACCGGCAAAATACCGGCTGTAATCTTGGTTCTTTCATGAATACCACGTGCTACTACCATTTCCATGAAACGGGCAAACTTTTCAAGATCAAATATTGCCTGAGTCTGGATAAAATCAGCACCAGCATTCACTTTCTTTTCAAGACGAATTGCCCGGAATTCAAACGGGTCGCCAAAAGGATTCTCTACAGCACCGATAAAAAACCGTGGTTCATTGGTTTTTATCGGGGCGTCAGACAAATACTTTTTCTCATCCCGCATCTTCCTGACCATCGCAATTAATTGCACAGAGTCAACGTCATATACATTTTTACTTGTTGGATGATTACCAAAGGACTGGTGGTCACCGCTTAAGCACAACACATCGCGGATGCCAATGCTATAGGCACCCAGCAAATCACTCTGCATGGCAATCCGGTTACGGTCCCGGCAAGTCATCTGAATAATTGGCACACCGCCGCCTTTGAGTACATGGACACCGGCAGCAATACTGGACAACCGTACAATGGCAGTCTGATTGTCAGTAAGGTTAAATGCATCAACGATGTCTTTTAACTCGTGGGCATGGTGCTCTAATTCATGTCCGTCAGAATGTTGGGGTGGCCCAAGCTCACCTGTTACCACGAAATGACCTAAGGAGTACAGTTTCTCTAGTTTACTTTCTGTCTTTAAAACAGCTTCTTTATCAAGGGCTACTGCTTCGCTCATAACCGCACATCCTCCCTCACAATTTTGCGGGGACCGCCGTCTCTGTTCTTTGCCCAGTTTTTAGCCGGCAGTACTTCGGTCATCATGTCCAGACGCCCCTGACCTTTGAGGCGGTCATAGATAAGCTGCCATGCGCAGGGAGTATCTTTACTGATCTCACACACTCCGCCTTGTGAACCACCGCAAGGGCCGTTCATGAGGCTCTTGGAACAGCGAATAACCGGGCATACACCGCCTGTTTTAGCAAGTACACACTCACCACATAGCATACAGCGTTCTTCCCAGATTCCATGTTCAATTGCAGCACCTGCAAATTTAGTGTTCTGTCCAGGTACAAAGATAATCTCAGGATAGTTCTCTGCCATAAACTGCACACCAACACCGCAGGCCATGGACACAACTGCATCCACATCTTTTAGATGTTCTTTAAATCTGACAACATATTCAGGATCACACTGACGTTCATAGGTTGCCGTTTCGATTTGCATCGGCTGACCATCAACTTCCATTTTCATTCGAAGAGCACTAGCCATAATGTCAGTTTCCTTCTGTCCGCCAGACAGACAGACGGTAACACAACCGCCACATCCGGCAACAAGCACTTTCTTCGCGCCTTTTATGGCCTCGGCAATTTCTTCAATTGGCTTTATTTCTGCAACTATCATATCGCTTGACTCGTCTCCTTTCTAGGCCTTCCGGGCCTTAAGCGGACTCGGACCTAATTTTTCAAGCAGTCCGGCCATATCCCGGGCGATCTGGGCGAAACGCGGACCATGAGTTCCGGATACGTTATACATAACTAAACGCTCTCCACCAACCCCGACTTGATCCAGTATTTCCTTGATATGCTCTAAACGTTTCCGGGCACGTGAACTACCTTTCACGTTCATGCACTCATGCTCAGGACAGCCAGCGACAAATACGGCATCAGCGCCTTTCTCAAAGGCCTCTAACAGCAGTCTGCCGTCAACTTTACCAGCGCAAGGCAACTCAACAGTTTCAATTTTAACGTTAACGTCGGCCGGAGGACCAAGGTCAGAGCTGATCAACGCACACAAGCGACAAACAAATCCAACTACTTTAATATCACTCATTTCAACCCACCTCCGTCAACGCGGTCTCAACCCGTGCGAGTACCTCATCGTCCTGGTAATGATGTACAAAAATTGCCTTGTTCGGACATTCGGACGCGCACATCCCACAACCGCGACAGTCTGCAGGAGGAATATAAGCAGCACCCATTTCCTTTTTATCCCGTGTTATCTGCGGAATGGTGTAAGGGCAAGTCCGTACACAGGTCAAACATGCTGCACATTTATCCCATTCGACCTCAGCAACCATACCACCCATCATAAGTGCCGGCTGTGCCAAAATACGTGCTGCACGACCAGCAACCCCTTTGGCCTGAGTCAGGCAATCCACAACTGATTTCGGGCCATGGGCCGCACCTGCTATAAAAATACCACCGCCAGGGAAGGCAATTGTACCGAAATTAGAGTGAGTTTCTGAAAGGAAACCGTCTGCATTAACCTGAATTTTAAACAAATCAGCCATTTGCTTGGCTTCCAGCGATGCTGTCTGAGCAACTGCCAAAATCACCTGGTCAGGTTTTAGTGTCAAAGTCAATCCAGATTGAGGATCAACCACAGCCATAGACAGATTGCCGGCATTGTCTTTTACTAACTCAGGTTTAGCCGTTTCTTCATAGTGAACAAACACTACACCAGCTTTACGTGCATCCCGGTATTTTAGTTCAAGGTAACCAGGTGTGCGAATATCGCGAGACAGTACATACACTTTAGCCTCTGGATTTTCCTCTTTAATCTTTGTAGCAGCATATATTGTCTCGCCGCAGCAGGTACGGCTGCAATACTTATGTTCCTCATTCCGGGAACCAACACATTGTACAAAGACATAGGTGGCTTCACCCTTAGCCGGCATACGACCATCTGTCAATCGATACATAGCCTCAACGCCGGTAATTACCCGCTGGTCCTGACCATACAGATATTCTGAAGGAACATAGGTAGTAGTACCTGTAGCCAGAACAACTACACCATGTTCAATCTTTTTAGTAGTCTTAACCTGACCTTGGCCAGTAGCAACAGTAGTTATAAAATGGCCTTGGCGACCGCTAAACTCCGCAGCCTCCGAATCAAGTAAAACCTCAATCTTGTCATTTTTCTGTACTTGCTTTTCCAGATTCTCAACTGTCTGCTTAAGATCTTGCGTCTCTAAGCTACCGGTAAGATCACGAACATATCCACCCAGCACAGAAGATTTCTCAACAATAGTACAGCCATAGCCACGATCTGCTAAAGCCAAAGCAGTAGCTATACCGCTAACACCGCCACCCACAACAAGAGCGCGGGGAATCACCGGTTCGGCGTGCCATCTCAGCGGTTTAAATGCTTTTACATCACTCACAGCACGAGTCGTTACCGCAATAGCCGCTTTAGTAGCCTTCTCCGTATTATTGTCCCAAACCTTAGCCGGGACATCTGCCATTTCAACAAGCATCCGGTTTAGGCCGGCCGCTTGTGCAGTTTCCTGAAAAAGATTCAGGTTATGCTTTAAAACGCAGGGGGAAACGACAATACGGTTAAGCCCTTGCGTAGCAATAAGCTTTTGAATCTTCGCAATGGCATCAGGCTGACAAGCTGCTTGCTCACATTCAACTATAGTTACACCTGCCTGACCCTGAGCAGATGTTGTTACACTATTTACATCTGCCCCCATAGCAGCTAAGCCGCTTTTACAAAGAAAAACGCCAACCCGTATAGGTTCTTGGCTGATATCA
Organism: Sporomusa sp.; assembly: GCF_035561255.1. Classification (GTDB taxonomy): domain Bacteria; phylum Bacillota; class Negativicutes; order Sporomusales; family Sporomusaceae; genus Sporomusa. The sequence goes on from NZ_DATMXX010000290.1 coordinate 23,963, forward strand.
CGCTCAGGGGTAGGTTTACGACCTGGACGACCTTCCGGTTTTCCTAATGCACGTGTGGTAGCTGCTGCTGCTGCACTAGCCAAAGACATAGTCTCGGGGACGTCAAGCGGGCCTTGGCTACCGCCAACTGAGAAAATACCAGGCCGTTTGGTAGTAACAGGCTCAAGCGGATCAACCTGAACAAAACCAAACTGGTTAAGTGGAATTTGCAAAATTGCGGCAGTTTCTTTTAAACGGGTAGACGGACGAATACCTGCTGCAAGTACAACCAGGTCAAACTCTTCTTTAACCGGTTTACTAGCAGCAGCATAGTTGATTGATAATTTTTCAGTTACAGGATCTTCTTTTACCTCAGAAATCATGGTACGTACATAATTAGTACCTAATTCCTGTGCGCGTGCCAAAAAGGTATCAAAGTTCTTACCACACGCTCTTAAGTCAAGATAATATACAGTGACATCGGTTTTGGGAGCAAACTCTTTGGCCAATATAGCTTCTTTAGCCGTAAACATACAGCAAATAGCTGAGCAATATTCGCCCTTGGAAACTACATCCCGGGAACCAACACATTGTATAAAAGCGATTTTCTCCGCACATTTTCCGTCTGACGGGCGTCTGATGCAGTCTGAACGATAGCGACTTTCGGATAGTAGATGCTCAAATTCTAAACTGGTAATAACATTCTTATAATACCCATATCCGTATTCGCCTTTTTGGGATACGTCATACATGCTGAAACCGGCTGCCAGAATAACCGCTCCGACGACGAGTTTTTGGGTGCGCTTGCCTGTTGCGACATCGCTGATGATAGCCTGGAAGTGACCTACATCCCCCTGTAATTCAACCAGCTTGCTGCTGGAATAAACATGAACAAGAGGATTGTTGCAGGCGCGGGTAATGAGTGACCCCAATACCGTACTGGATGCGTGGAGATTACCGCCTAAATACAAAGCAGAAATATTTACCTGATCGCCCCAAACACATGCGGCTTGGCCGCTTTGTTCTGAAGAGTCTATCAATTTTCCGCCAAGATTTGCTTCATCTGTTACCAAATGAACAGGGTATCCTGCCCCAGCTAATTCCAGAGCCGCTTGCAGACCGGCAATGCCACCGCCAATAACGAGCACATCCTTTTGCATGGCTCTCACTGCCTTTCGATAAAATATCTTTACTTCACCATCATTGCTAATAAGGTCGTATAACCACAGAGAAACCGGACATAGCTATATAATAGTTCTGCCGGTTTCTCTGAATTGGTTACAACAACTGCAATGATGTCAAGAGCGGTATGGGATCAACAATATGTTTCTTCATCCATTTTTTTGCTTCAGGATGTCCGAAACTAATCCCCAGCAATTCGGTGAAGAAAAAGATTGGTATAGGTTTCTGTATTTCTTTCTGCCGGGTTTCTAAAGTCATCTGACACAATGGACATGCTGTCACAATCGCATCGGCGCCTGCCCGTTGAGCGGCAGTTACCAGGTTTTTAGTTATCTCATAAACGACATCAGTCCGTGGCACTGTCAGGCTGCCGCCACAGCAGTCAGTTTTATATGACCACCGTTTTACATCAGCCCCGGCCAACTTCATCAGTTGGTCCATAGCCTGCGGTTGTTCAACATCGTCAAAGGCTACATAAGTAGGTCTGGTAAGAAGACAGCCATAATAAGGGGCCAGTTTAAGCCCCTTAAGAGGCTTTTTAACCTTCTCACCAACTTTCCCTATATACTCTTTCCTCATAATAACTTCCAACGGGTGTGTGACATGAACAGTACCATTGTATGACGATCCCATTATGCTTTTAAGTTCTTCATTGGCATCCTGTGCTTCTGGAGTACCTTCACGGCAATAATGGTCAGCACCTTTTACAAGATTATAACAGGCAGCACATGGCAATACAAGTTCTTTTTGCTGTTCGGCTTCAGCAATAATAAGATTCCTCAGCGGCAAAGCAAGTGCAAGAAATCTGTCGGTGGAGTGACCGGCGGTAGCTCCACAGCAATTCCATTCTGGAAGTTCAGCTAACTCCAATCCTAATGCATCAAATACAGCCTCGGTAGCCATATTGTATTCAGCCGCAGTGGAGTGTAGCGAACAGCCTGGATAATAGCCTAGTTTCATCGCGCCTTTTTCTCCTTTGCTTTTTGGAATATTTTCTTGACTTCGCCCTTCCGCCGCTTGAGGGCATTATGTGGCAAAAATGGCATTTTGCCCCGCTTTGTCATTTCTTTGCCGAGATCCATGTCAGCCAAATAAGTTCCTGTACACAATTTGTAAAGTCCCATGAGTCCAAGTTCATAGCCCCGGCCTTCGCCGCCGATTACCGGAAACCCTTTCATGGAATCAAGAAACAATTCGTAAAACAACTTAACGTTGTAATGACTTGCCGGAATTTTGTCTTCAGCAATGGTCTCCATTTTAATAGTGTCCATGACCTTTGATGTGTCAATTCCGTTCGGACAGCGCACTGCGCAGGTTTTACAACCAACGCAGAGCCATGGAGTGTTGGACTTATAGACCTTATCCTTTTCTCCCAGCTGAATCATCCGCAAAATCTCATAATTGTTATGTTCCATGACAAAATTTATCGGACAGCCACCAGCGCACTTCATGCAATGATAACACGAAGTAATCGGTTGATGAGATTTTTCCTCAATTTCCTGGCAGAAAGAAGCTTTACCCTTAGTGGGTAGATTCACCGTTGACATCATTGACCTCCTTTCCTGGGCGTAAACCCAGCGGTATTACCGCTGTCTGAACACCTTAGCGTAGGAGTCGCAGTAAATGTCTTGGTTGAGGATTAAGCGTGCAGTAGCAATAGCATCAACAAGCGCTTCATCGTTAGCGTCGCAGATTGCGGAGTCAAGGCCGGCAGTCATTGCCATTACAGCAAAAGTACGGTTAATAAGCGGACGATGCGGGCTCTTTTGTGAAATGTTGGAAAGACCAACTGTAGTTTTGGGAGGAGGATTAGAAATCATTTTGATTTGGCGAATTGTTTCTAACGCTTCAACACCATGTTCCTGAGCTACGTTAACTGGCAAAATGATCGGGTCAATGAAAAGGTTATCAGGTTGTAAGCCATATGCTTCAGCATTAGCTACAAACTCCATAGCCATAGCAACACGGTCTTCTGCGCTCTTAGGAATACCAACTTTATTGATGCACAGGCAGACAACATCAGCTTGGTATTTAGCAGCCATCGGGAACACACGATCAATTTTTTCCTGCTCGCAGCCGATAGAGTTAATCAATGCGCCTGGTTTGCCATAAGCGATAAGGGCAGCTTCCATAGCATCATAGTTCGTAGTGTCGATAGCAAGAGGCAGGTCAGTGACATCTTTTACCACACTAACCATCCAAGGAAGATCAATTGTTTGGTCTTCGGAGTTAGGTCCGGTGTTGACGTCAAGATAGTTAGCGCCACCTTCTTTTTGTTTAGCAGCCCATTCTTGTAGAGGCTTCGGGTCATGCTCCCGAATAGCTAACCCGATGTCCTTGAACATACCGTTAATTCTCTCGCCTATAATAAGCATTAGTAAATCCTCCTCGATTTTATTATATTAAGTTAAGGAAACCGCAGAATAAAGAGATGCATTACCGTACCCTTGTGGAATTTAGTTGATGAAGATTAGATTTCAGGTTTAATCATTAATTCTTCAACGTTTTTCTTAACAAGACGAACAGCTTCCGGATGGCGAAGAACCATTACGTGAGCGCCACCCTGGAAAAGACCGGTAGCAGTCATAGCTTCCCATAGGATAGCGCGGTCGGCCTGGTTACCCCAGTTAGGGAAGTCTTCTTCAGAAGCAACAGCTTCTTTAGCACGCCATGCTTCATAACCAACCTGGCAGATTACCGGTTGGGACAGCATTTTGTCGCCGGCAAGTGCGCCAAGACGGCCGCGTTCAAGGATCGAGTATGTGTATTCAATACCATAACCAAGAGCAGCAGTACTTGGATCGATAAGAACGTTTTCAGCAGACAGGCCAAGTTCTGAGATAAGAATATTCAGCTGTTTGCAGATGTTGATATCAAGTGGGCTTTGAGCCAGTACTTTGTGCTTATGAACCATAGCAGCAGCAGCAACTGACTTGTAGCTATCTTGTTTTGCTAAACCGATAAGCAGGTTTTCACCAGCAGCAGCTTCTGCAACAACAGGCAGAACAGCGTTGTCTTTCTCATCGTCGCCACAACCAACCACAATTAGAGGTACGCCAACAGCGGCAAGTACATCTTTAACAATTTTGGCACAATCTTCAGGGCTCTTGTTGGCGTTATCGGGATGAGCTCCGGCAAGTTTAAGATAGACCAGGTCAGCGCCGAATTCTACAGCCTTCTTAGCCCATGCAACAGGATTATCAATAACATCGGCATATACTTCATTCAAAACAGGATGCCAGCCTGGATTAATGTCCTGAATTTCAATTGCAATTACAGGTTTTAAAGGCATGTCGCCTTCGAACTGAAGAAACGGCATAGTAGTTTCGCCACCAACGGTTACGGTGCTGGTACGAGTACCACCCTGTTCTTTAGTTGCACCAAGGGTAACGGTATTGATTTTACCGGAATATCTTTCTTTCAACATATTAGTTGCCATAGTTACGCTCCTTCCAAACTTCTAGATTTCTACTTTTTTACAAATGGCGTTAACCGCCTGTACAGCCACCGAGCTGTCTGGTAAATCAAACAGCGGTTGGCTTAATAAGTCATATTTTGCTACCAGTGGGTCATTAGGGATTACACCGATTAACTCAAGACCGGTTTTATCAATCTCACCTTGTAAGGCAGCGATATCCTCGTCATTTTGAGTTTTAGTAACAATCAAATAGATCTTTTTAACATCAGATTTCAGTGTATCAACAAGTTGGCGCACTCGGCCGGCCGAACGTATACTCCGGGCTGAAGCATCACTAATTACAAACATGTAATCAATATCCTGAGTTACGCGGCGGCTGATATGTTCCAAACCAGCCTCATTGTCCATAAGTACATAGCCGTAATTTTTGCCCAGTTTATCCATATAGCCTTTAAGCAGGTTATTAGGAAAACAATAGCAGCCAGGACCCTCTGGTCCCCCCATCACCAGCATATCAACATTGTCTGATTCAACTAATGAGGCTTGGAGTTTATATTCAATGTATGTTTCCTGGGTCATACCGGCAGGAATATTCTTCGGGTTTTTAGTACTTGTTATCATCTCGGATATAGTTTGTTCTACGTCCATACCCAAGGCCTCATTCAGATTCGCATTGGCATCAGCGTCAACCGCGAGAATGGAACCTTTATTGTTTTTAACAAGATACCGAATGAGTAATGCCGTAAACGTAGTTTTACCGGTACCGCCCTTTCCTGCCACTGCTATATGTTTTGCCATGTCTTGAAACTCCTTTCAATACGCCCAAACACCAGTTTCATATGCCTTACAGACTGACATTGGGAAATAAAGTTAAATCAGTATGCGGTATAAACAATGATGAGACAAATTCATCCATAAACAAGTTTCCAACCGACAATTCAATGTACGTCATCTTTCCTGCAAGATTATTGGCTTCAGTCCAGGCATCCTCTGATAACAGAGCCATACAGGCACCTTTGGCCGAGGTATTACCTACATACTTGTATTTCTCAATAGGTATATCAGGTAACAAGCCAATGGCGATTGCATCAGGGATATTAAGGTAATTGCCAAAACCACCTGCCACATAAATATGTTCGATACTCTCAAGCTCAAATCCAACTACACTTAGGAGCGTACGGATTCCGGCATAAACTGCGCCTTTCGCTCTTAGCAGGTTTTTCACATCGGCTTCACAGATGACAATATCGCGGTCAATATCTGTATCTTCCTGCCAGACTAATACATACTCCGGTCCAGTTTCGCCAATACGCATCCGCTCAGTGGGGAGAGTGACCTGAAATTTTCCAGCCCGGTCAATGATACCAGTGCGCCGAAGCTTAGCCAGGCAATCAATCAGACCTGAACCACAGATACCAATCGGTTTGCCGTTATTGATTGTAGAATAAGATACTTCATAGGTTTGAGGATCTATTTGCAGGCGTTCAATTGCACCATGCATAGCCCTCATACCAAAAATTATTCCTGACCCTTCAAAGGCCGGACCAGCTGAACAGGAACATGTTACCAGCCAATCACCAGAGCCTAACACCATTTCGCCGTTTGTACCAATATCAATCAGCAGAGATATTGGGGCATCGGCGTTGCCCATACCGGTAAACAAAGTTCCTGAAACAATATCGCCGCCAACATAACTTGCCACTGACGGATAGCTAAATACCAGCGCATCAGCATTCACTCTAAGCCCTAATTCCTGTGCCTTAACAACCGGAAAGAAGTTAGCTGTCGGAATATAAGGCTCCAGACGGATGAACTTGGGGTTAATCCCCAGGAACAAGTGCGCCATAGTGGTGTTGCCTGCTGTCATCATTACCCGGATATCAGTTTCTTTAATATGCCTTTGTTTTATCAGTAAGTCCGTAATCAAGGTGTTTATGGTATCGATGATACTTTGGTGAATGGTCTTTAAACCGTCAGTTTCATCAACGGCATAGACAATACGACTAATAACATCGTCACCAAAACGTGCCTGGCGGTTATGAGTTCCTGCAGTTTCAACAACTCTACCTTTTTCCAGGTCAAGGAGGTAGGCTACTACGGTAGTAGTGCCAATATCGACAGCTATACCGTATAGAGGCTGATGGCCATGACCTGGCTCAACAGCAATTACTTCAGCCTTACCACCAACCTCGGATAGCAGTACAGTCACTTTAAAATGGGCAGCCCGGAGGATTTCTCCCAAATTTCGAATGATCGGGAGGGAAATATTAATATCCGTACACTTCGTTTCTTTCCTAAGAGCCAAAGTCAATCGATTAAGGTCATCACGGTTGTCCTGAAGGTTAGCAACAGGCAAGGTCAGCCTGATACGCCGGCAGAGTGCCTTGAGCGGATAACCATTAAGCGGACTTTCCTGCTTTTCCAGAAATAGTTCTTTAAGCTGCCATACATGCAGTAAATAGTTGCTCAGAGCTTCTGAAATACCACCATTTAACTGATTGTCTTCAACAAGCACCTGATTTTTACTCATAACCGAGGCTTTTGGTATCTCTACCACTAAATCCTCGTCTTGAACTAATGTCTGGCAGGCTAAATTGAATCCCTGCTCAGCAATCTTTGCTGCCAAATGGCTGTCTCGTCTGGCTTTTGCAGTGCCGCTCGTAATATGGACAACGCATTTACCGCATGTCCCGTCACCACCGCAAGGGGCTTTTATTTCAATATTAGCTTTGCCTGCTGCAGTAAGTAAATCAGTACCTGAATCGACCTCGACTTTAACTCCTGCGGGAAGAAATGTTACGAATCGTTTGTTCATCCTGAATACCCTCCTGATTCGTTGAGCAAGGCTGCTAATTAGCATTCAGACAACAAGCTTTTGGAATTTATTATTTCATAAGGTGTGGGTAACGTGCTTTGGCAAAAGCCGGAATGCCAGCAGCTTCCTGCGGTCCAACGATTACGTCTAAACCGGATTTTTCTTTCAGTTTGCCGCTGATAATGGCAACATACCCTGGAATAACAATGCTGTTGTGGTTAACTTTGTCCATGATACCGATGTTCTTGATGAACTCGGCAATAGGTTCAGCAACGAATTTACCTGCGGCCCAGGCAGTAAGAACCGAAGAACCGTCAGTATCGACAGCTACAATGTAGCCTGGAATTTTACTTGCAGCAACTTCGCCTTCAACAGCAAAGTAGGTAAGTGCAAAGTTGGTACAAACATATACAGGGGAGTCGGGGCCAACATTGCCGATTTCATAAACCTTGCTCGACTCAACAGCCATTGGTTTCTGCGGGTCGGTGTAGATATTCATGCGCCATGCCATCAATGGCAGCAATTTAGCCTTCTCATCAACCTTGAGGCAAATAATGCTGGCATATTTAGCAACATAGGTAGCAGCTTCAACGATTTCTTCTTTCGCATCAGTAGCTAGAGTGCAGGCCAGCATTGGGTAACCAAACGGACGGAACTTCTTCTTGATAGCCAGACGACGGGCATTGACCATCTCAGCCAGTGTCTTAGCTTGTTGCTTGTTGCCAAAATCAATAACAAGCTCTTTATATTGAGCAGCCACTTTTTCAACTAAAGCGGCGGTGTCGTCAAGACCATTGCCTTTTACTACTACCGGGCAGTTATTAGCTTTTGCAAGCGCTACCACTTTTTCCCAGTTTTCTGCAGTTGCAGCATGAAGCAGTGGCTTCTTAGCAGCCACGGCCGGAACAGCAGCTTCCAAACCAGCTACATCAGCAGCCAGCAAGAGCGCAAAGTTAGCTTTAGCAGCTACAGCCTCAACAGCAGCCTTATAGGTAGCAGCGTTGCCGGAGCAGTTAGTGATAGCAACCATATCAATGGCAATTCTTTGACCAACACGATCCATTACAAGGTCGTTGATCTTCGCAATCTTTGCGTCCAGTTCAGCACCGGAAAGGGTGTCGGAAATTTGGATTGCGAAAGCAGTCGGATGATAGAAGGTTTTGTCATGACGGAAGAGGACAGTTTCGTCTCCCAGTACAATTTCCTGTTCGCCTACACCTACTTTTATAGTACGAACTGGAGGTGCAGTTGCCGCACCGAGGGTTTCTTTAGCAGCCTCAGTTGCATGCGGGCACATGTCAAGTGATGCTTTACCATTAGCCATTGCCATTGCAAAAGCTAAGCAGGTAGGTGAACCGCAGTCTTTACAGTTGGTTTTAGGTAGTTGTTTGAAGATATCCAAACCTGTTAATGCCATTTTCTCTTCTCCTTTCGAATATAAGCACTTCAAATAATATGAGAACCGGGACACATCTGAACCTTATGCTTTTACAGTCCCAAGATGTGTCCCGAATTCATCCTTAAATTAAGTAACTGGGGTTAATTACATCATTGGGTCCATTGCGAGAGCCGGATGTTGTTTTTCTTCAAGGAACGGGAGAATTGCTTCTTCATCGGTGCCAACAGTTTCGTCAGCAATTTTTTCAACGAAGTCAGCGCCAAGGCCTGCAGCTACAGCAGCATCAACCAGATCTTGACCCAAGAATTCTTTGAGTTCTTTCGGCATCCAGACAACACGTGCCAAGCCACCGTCTGCTGGAATAAACTTAGCGCTGCAGAGGTAACGACGGCCCATTCCCATGAAACCTGGGGTTTGAACACCGCCGCCGCAAGTACCGGCCAAACCGGAGAAGGTCATACCGCAAGGGGTTTCACCAGTGTGTTCACGAGTGGTGACCATGACACCATTACACAGCGGTAG
>NZ_DATMXX010000291.1:0-8241 GCF_035561255.1 Sporomusa sp.
CTTTTAAATTTATATGAGGACAGAAAATTGGAGGGTGATTATTATGCAGACGCAAACATTTCCTCTGGTATTTAGCAGTATCTGTATTGCTATTAACCTTGTACTGGGAACCCTTGTCCAAACGCTAAAAATTCCCCTGATATTCCTGGATACACTTGGTACAATTTTAGGCGCAGTTATGTTCGGGCCTTTCTTTGGCGGTGCAATCGGCTTATTGACAAACATCATTCAGGGCATGCTGACAAACCCTAAAGACATCCCTTTTGCCATCGTTAATCTAGCCATTGGGGTAATTGTCGGTTATGTCGCCCGGCGTTATACCTTTTCCTGGCTTACAGCCCTCTTGACTGGTTTGTTAATTGCTGTTGTAGCTCCGCTCATTGGTACTCCGATTGCCATTTGGGTCTACGGCGGCCTGACTGGCGGCGGTACTGATTTAATTTTTCTTTGGCTCCTAAAAAGCGGACAAAAAATCTTTACAGCTGCTTTTATCCCGCGCATAACTGGTAATCTTATCGACAAAATTGCCTGCGCACTGCTGGTAGCCTCACTGGTCCGGTATTTCCCCGCAAACATCTTACGTAAAGCGACCAATCCTTTGGTTTCTTCCCAGGGAAAAAACTATGTTCCGACAAAATAAGCTGGCGATCGTCAGTCACTGTGTATTAAACCAAAATAGTGTTGTCCAACCGTTGGCAAGGTCTGGCGGAAGTTTTCGCAGGCTTGTCTCCATATTGTCCCAAGCAGATCTGGGGATTTATCAACTGCCCTGCCCGGAGCTTATTTACGCAGGCATGACGCGCAAACCACAAACCTATGAGGAATATAACACCCCTGCATTTGAGGCAGTCTGCCGCCAGGCTGCTGATAGGGTACTACAAGATCTGGATAACTTCCAGGCTGTCGGCTGTGATGTCTGCCTGCTCCTTGGCATCAGGCGCAGCCCCACTTGCTCACTCACCGAAATTAGTGGCCATTTATTTCGCTTGCTGCTCCCTAAACTGATCCGGAGATTTCCCAATATGCTGATTCTTGATGTGCCACCAGATTATAGCGAGGGACAATCGCACGAATTTGAGTCAATCCTGCGTCAGGCGATTCAGACCTAATAGTTTTTTTGAATAAAGTAAAACGCGCTAAGGAATCTTCCTCGGCGCGTTTATAGTTTATAGTTTATAGTTTATTGTCGTTTAGAAATGTTTCGATATTATTTAATACCTTTTCGCTCAGGCGGTCAAAGGCCTGTCTGGTGCGACCTGATGACATGTTCACACAGTTTACATGGGGGTTGGCAAGCAGCCTGCCGGTATCATCGCCGAGAGCGGCGGCAGTGTCACAGAAAAATTCGTTATCACCGTGTTCAAGCCATTTGGCAAGAGCGGTACTATCGTGCGACGGGCCGATGGAGGTATTGAACATGATTTTGTGATTGCCAAGCCATTCAAATTGTTCATCATGGAAGAGGATGATGTTTTTATTCAGGCAGGTGCAAACGACATCAACGGTGTTCAGCAGCTCTTTCAGCGGCAGGTATTTGATGTTTTTTGCTTCCTGTTCCGGCTTGCGGGTGCGGCTGAAATAATATAAATCGGCGCCCAGGGCCTGAAGGCCGGCGGCAATCAACTGGCCGGAGGTACCGAGGCCGACTATGCCGACTTTTAGATCGGTAAGCTCTACCGGCAGTTCCTGCCACTGTTTATCACCGAAACCGTGGAGATAGCGGATGAGCTCACTGGTTATGTATTCGACAACCCCCTGGTCGCCGTAATCGCGGACGCCGTAGACTGTGATATTGCTGGCACGGGCGGTGCGAATATCGACATTGGCGCTTGCTTCGGAATATAGGCTGCAGCACATGCCGATGTAACGGATGCCGGGGCAGGCCTCAAGTACGCTCTTTTCGATGCGGCTGGTATAACTGAGCAATACGGCATCAGCATCGCCGATGCGACGGATTATCTCCGCATCGTCCTGCGGAATGTCTGCAAACAACGCAACTTCTTTGGCATATTCATGGAGTTTCTGCTGAGCTGACGGAATCAGACTTACCGGTTCTATGGCAACTAATTTTTTAAACATTGCATGATACCTCCTAAAAGACAATCGGCGCTACGGCATTTTGCAAAACCTCTACTACACTCCAGGCGGCAATGGCGCTGGTACGGGAATAGATATTGAGCTCAACGCGTACTTCTTCGCCCTGTATTTCAATCTTGTATTCATCACCTTTGAAGCCTGGCACGGCTTTGATATTCATGGTTGTATTATCCGGGCCGGCGCTGGCAAGGGCGGTAGCGATTGCCACATTTACCTTGGTTGGCAGGATGGCTATTGCTTCCTTGGTCGTGCCGCTGAATACCTGCTGCGGCGCGGTGATATCCATTAATTCACCAGTGAAAAGCGGTGTGTTTTTGAGCGAAACCGGCGCTTTCTGTGAGGCGATAGAAGCGGTAATCGGGCTCATCAACGCGGCTGTACGCAAAACATCAAAGCCACCTACGGCACCGCTGGCAATGTATACGCGGCGCTTGTTCCGGGCAGCGGTATTTTTTATGCGTTCATAAAGCGCACTGTCGGCAAAAGCGCCGATTGACAGTACAACAAGGTTTGAGCCGCCGTTTAATATTGTTTCACTGTAGTCCTGTACAGATTGTACGGATGCGGCTTCAGCCGTAAAATCCGGCTTCATCGCCATAAGTTCATCAATATCGGCACAGGCCTTGCAGCCGTGGCGTTCAGCAAATACTTGCGCGCGGCCATAGTCCCTTCCCAGAACGGCAATCAGTTCATATTCCGGCAGATAGCCGCCCTTTAATGCATTAGCTACGATATCATTAAGATAGCCGCAGCCGATAAGTGCTAATTTTATTTTTTCCATGGTATACCTCTTTTCCTGTTCTATATATTATTATGCCACCAAAGCCCAATCACCTTTTTCTTTAATCGTCAATATCTTTTCATGATAAAGAATAATACTGCTACGATGACCCACACTGATAATCCCTGTCGCTTTAAGTTCGCTCCCGAGCAGCTTATACAACCTTTTCTCCATAGCTTCATCCAATCCGGCAGTGGTTTCGTCCAAAAACAGCCACTGTCAATTAATGCTTTGGCTGCATTGATCGCCGATTATGCCGAAAATCCGGTCACCCAGCAAGGAGTTTACACCTGCCAGTATACGCGTCTGAGTTTAGTTATTGACAAAAACATCATCACAGCCTCTTGTTAGAGGTTGTGATGATGTTTTCATATGACGCCCTGCTCTCGTTAACACGCAATGATAAGCAACTAGTCAGCACTGACCCTATGATTCAGCCACCGGATACTGCTATGGCTGTTCCGGCAATGGGTCTGCAGTGCTACTTGCCGGTTCCTCTGGCAAATATTTTTCCACCTTAACGTTCAGCGGAAGAACAATCGTGCAGGCTACTGCTTGATAATCACTAGCATAAGCCGGCCTAAATACCGACTGCTTCAGGGAATCAATTGCGGCCTGATCAAAAGATTCATCGCCAGAGCTGGTAATAATCTTAATATCGCCAACTGTTGTGCCACTTTCAGAAATGGTCGCTCTTAGCTTCACCAATATGGTTTTTTCCGAGTATTTTTCCCGCAATTCCGGTGATAACGAAACAGGTGCCAAGGTAATAATTTGCGGCGGAGTTATTGCGGCATCTTTCGCCATAACGGGAACAGACATAGCAAACATCACTACTAACAGAAGTGCCAGGCTAAACCGAACTTTCTTAAGAAATCTCATTTAAAACACCCTCTCTTTTGTCATTTTTAAAGAAAAGCCACATATCACAACGCGAGAACCATTCTCACATAGCAAATAAAAAAATAGGGGTTATGTATACAACTGCTGCTATCAACCCTTTCATACCGGCATTATGCTTGTAGCTATCCACATTGATAATTATTCTCTTTCAAGAAACATCAATCCTGCTAACTCACGAAAAAAATGCGTACTAATAGATTCTAATAAATTGAGGGATGGGATTGCCCTTATGGAATTCCGGCAGATATGAAGGACCAGAATATCCTTTTCAATATAGCTAAGTCTATAAATTAAACGATTTGTGGTATTGGCTGGGAGTAAAACCATGGATCTTGCTTTAGGGGCTTTGACCTTGGCTGGATTGGTAGCCCCTCCCCTTGGCGGGCCTGGTATCTGGCAAAACCTAGGCACTCTGGCTCTCGCGATTCCAGTCATTGTCACCTTATGGTGCTGGTGGCGCAATCAGCAGTAGGGAGGCAATGTGATGATGAAAAAAGCCAAAAATCCTACAATATTTAATATATTGCAGGATTTTCAACTAAATAATTAATGATCTGACTTAGGTACTGAGAATACTCAATCGTCGTACTCCCGAAGGATAGGCTAATTGTTTTCAGTTGTAACTATCATAGTATTTTTCATCGTGTTAGCTAATAGCTCCGAAGGAACACCGAGATCAACATCAGCATCAACTGCTACTGAAAATTTTGTCCCTGCAGGTATATCCTGGTTCTTACCCTTAAGAAATCCTGAAAATACGCCTACCAACAACCAAGGCACTACCATTCCATGGCCTCCACCATATTTCTTGGTGTCAAGAGACAATGGTACTGGGATATTATTAATAGTCTTTGTATTACTTGCTTCAAGTTCAATTCCTCCGCCTTTACCCCAAGAACCAGCACGCTTTACGCTTTTAACTACGGCTTCACCCACGATGCCCTGTTGAATAACAGTCACACCATTAATAACTACGTTTTCTGTGATTTTAAAGATAGCTTTGTCACCGACATTGCTTGTTTTTGAATTAACCCCTTGAATCAGTTCAGCCTTTATCATAGTGCCTCGAGGAATATAAACATTACCAGGAACAACACTAGTAACTACAGGTTTCGTTGAGGCCTCGATACCCTCAGCAGCAAATACGAGTGGAGTTGACAAAAATGACACAATAATGGTTAAGATGATTGCAATTTTAAATGCTTTTCCCACAAACTAACCTCCTTTTGATATTTCTCTTCATATTCCACCAATTTGTTAGAATTTCCTTTATTTTTTGAAGAAATAAATAATTAACCTCCTTACGGCCTCACGCCTACCATGATTGCCAGATGATTCTTGTTGAGTCTATCATATCTAGCTTAATTTCCGTGCAAGATAAAAGCGAGGATTGGTTACCTAGTTAAAATTAAAAAGTATACTGGAGGTAAAGACATGACTGAAGCAGGTGACACTGGTGCCACATTGCATGCTGAGTTTAACAAGCACGCGTCCAGGTATCAAATCAATTATACGAATCCCATTACCAGCGGGGAAATCCAGGATATCCTCCGGGAAGAAGAGGACAGTACAGCCAGTGCTTCTCCAAAAAAGAGTGACAAATAGCAGTCATTACAAGCCCGCAGCAGCGGGCTTTCTATATAATTATAGATTAACGGAAAAATAACATGCTACCGTGGCATAATATGGTATAATTGCAGTAAAATGAGCGGCAACGGTAATCCTGTTGCGTTGCAGATCAAGGGGGATGGCCATGAAAATCGTTACTCTATTGTCTGTGCTGGCCGTAAGCACAGCCTTGCTGGCTGCTTGTGGCAATGCCAACCAGCCGGTGCGCAATGGAGCAGTGCAGGAGTACTCATCCCAGACCGGGGTTAAGTCGCCCGCGCCAGTGGGTAAAACCCCGGGCAAGGTTACGGTCAACTTCGATTATCAGCGCATGCGCAAAATGGCAAGTGATCAATTGGCCGTTTGGATCGAGGACACTCAGGGGAAATATGTGCGCACCCTGCTGGTAACCCGCTTCACTGCCAACGGCGGCTATCAAAAACGAGCCGAAGCTGTGCCGGACTGGCAAAAGGTATTCCAACCCGCCACCACCAGCCAGGCGGTACTGGATGCCGTGAGTTCGGCAACACCGCAGTCCGGCCCGGTTGCTGTCATGTGGGACTGCCTTAACCAGGCCGGTGAGGCTGTTCCCGCCGGTTCCTATGTCTATAAGGTCGAGGCAAATATTGAGTGGGCGAAAACGGCGCTCTGGCAGGGAACTATAACGGTTGGCCCGACTGCCGGACAATCCACCGCCACCCCGACAGCAGGCGACGGTATCTTACTGCAAGCCGTGCGGGCAGACTTTGTGCCAACGCCTTAATTATTGCTGGATACGCACATTACCAGCACGGTAATGTACCAAACATTTATAATTTAAAACGCCTAAAACATCATTTTACCGGGCAAAAACCCGGGACGTTTTAGGCGTTTTTTCGTGCATTTATAAAGCCAAATCCAGGTTTTTAGGATAAACCTCTAAAAAAGTAATGCAAGCCTCTGCAGTAATGAGTTTGATGTTTTCAAAAATATCATGCAGGTGGTTGTTGATAGCCGTTGGTGTAATGCCAACCGGGCCATAGACCACAAAAAGGGCTTGTTTCGTACAGGGAGTAATGCTTGTCCGGGCATCCGGACCTCCCAATATACTGGAGATAATACCGTGCTTATCAGCCAACATCATATCATCTTTTTTACACAACTGTTCTTTGCCGTTTATGCCGGTGTATCTTTCGTGACCGCCGGCTAAGCCAAGGTGCAACGGTTCCTGAATTGCGGCCAAATCATGGCCGGCGGTCAGTAAACAATTCTTTAGTTCAGCCAGAAACATTGCCTCGACCAAAGCGGCTGCGCACGGAAGCTGTTTACCCTTATAAATGATTGATTCCAGTTGGTGCAGTACATGATAGTTTTTTTTGTAGCGCTTATAATACCTTATATAGGGTTGTAATGATTGGCATTGGTCTACTAAATCAGAGTAACCAAATTCAGCCTGCAGGAATTGAACAACCTTAGTCTTTTTTTCTTCCAACCGGAGATTATACCGGGGATTGGCTACCTTATCTACAACCATCATTCCGAGACACGCTCCGGGATATACAGTCTGCCACGCAGCAGCTATTTCTAACATTTAGATCACTCCCTGGCAAAGCTGTTAACCAGCTCTTTTCTATATAAGATATCATCTAAAGCCAGACTTTTGTAGTACCAGTTCAGCACAAAATCCCGGGTGCCACTGATGCGGTGTATCACTGTATCTAGACACATATACAAGTGAATGGTAAACTTTGTATATGGGGAGGTAAGCTATGCGATGCTGTATACTCACCAGAGACTGCTTGGTGAATGAGCAGGTTCCCTAAATACGCTAATAAAGAATTGAGGTATTGCTTTGAATAGAGAAGATGAAATGATGGAGCACCAGGATATTCCCCAGCCACCTGCGCAGAAGCCCTGGTATAAAAGAATGGGTCTAGGCGGGGCAGTTACAGTTCTGCTAGCACTACTAAAATGGAAGAGCATTCTTGGTTTTCTCAAAGGAATTTTTCTGGTGTTTAAGTTTAGCAAGTTTGGGGTCACATCATTATCGATGCTTACGATGATTGGCGTGTACGCCTGGTTTTATGGTATCCAATGGGCAATTGGTTTTGTCTTACTCATTGCAATCCATGAATATGGTCATATGTTTGCTGCTAAACGCCAGAACATCCCCGTAACTGCGCCTGTCTTTATCCCTTTTCTGGGAGCAATGATTGGCATTAAAGAACCGCCTAAAGATGCGGCAACAGAGAGTATTATCGCCTATGGAGGTCCGCTGTTTGGCTTTTTAGCGGCAGCCGTTGTTCATATGGCTGCCTATGGATTTCAGTCGCCGCTGCTCTTCTCCCTGGCTTTTACAGGTTATTTCCTGACATTGTTTAACCTTATTCCAGCCTCGCCACTTGATGGCGGGCGGATTGCCGGAGCAGTCTCGCCCTATATTTGGTTTCTGGGTATTCCCTTAATCGGAGTTCTTATTTGGGTTAGTTTCAGCCCGATCCTGATATTAGTGTTGTTCGGGGCGATTCATCGTGCCTGGGAGTTCTGGAAGCACCGCAATGATTCCTACTATGATACTGATACCGGGTTTCGCCTAAAGATAGGAATAGCCTACCTGTCCTTGCTCTTATTAAGCGGGGTATTAACTTACGAAGCGCACATTACTGCCGAGGCGCTGCGACCAAGGCTTTAGGGAGCAGGCTTGATTATAACTAAAATAACTCAAGTATCAAATAACTCAAGCCTGAACATCCCGCTGGTTTTGTCAATTGTTTTGTTAAAAAAGCCATCAACAAATGGTCGCCTTATTATGTAGTATAGAGAAAAAAGCAGATAGTCACCCAGCCTAAAAAGTAGTACAATTTTTTTAGGCA
>NZ_DATMXX010000292.1:0-4548 GCF_035561255.1 Sporomusa sp.
AAGATAGTGGATAGAAACTTAAAACTAGGCATGGGATAATACTCTAAAGAGCGATATGGAGTTTTTAAAGTGCAGTCGAAAAACTCCTAAGGAGGTTTAGAGTTGGATACCCAAGAAGTAAAACGCCAATACCGGCTGAACCAGTGGATCGAGATCGTCCGCCAGTGCCGCAGCAGCGGTCAAACAGTGTCCGCTTGGTGTGCTGAAAATAACATCAATCCCAAGCGATACTACTATTGGCTGCGCTGTGTGCGTATGGCAGCCTGTGAACTTTTGCCGACGAGTGGAAGCAATGAGTTAAGCATTGTGCCGGTCACGCTGCCCGGTTCTCTACTTAAAGCAAATCCGGCTGCTCCGGCTATTGCCGGATCGCCTGCGCCTCTCATTCTTCGCCTAGGCTCGGCTACCATAGAACTTCATAATGACGCATCGCCAGAACTAATTGCCCATACGGTAAAGGCCCTTGCCCATGTTCGGTGACATTACCCAAGCCAATCAAATCTATATTGCCTGCGGCTACACGGATATGCGAAAATCCATTGATGGGCTGGTTATGCTCATTAAACAGCACTGGGCTCTCAATCCTTTTCAAAACAGCCTGTTCTTATTCTGCGGCCGCCGGCGCGATCGCATGAAAGCCCTGCTGTGGGAGGGTGACGGTTTTGTCTTGCTGTATAAACGGCTGGAAAGGGGCCGCTTTCAATGGCCCCATAGCGCTGAGGCAGTCCGGGCCATTACTCCACAGCAGCTTCGTTGGCTGTTAGAGGGTCTGTGCATCGATCCGCCCAAGGCAGTACAAAAGCTGGATACCTCGGCTTGGGTATAATAGAAAAACATCTGCAAACCCTGACAATTCCTGGGCTTTTGACGGTTTTTATGGTATAATGGATATAACAAAAAGGCCGTACAAAGGAATTGGCAGATGACGTTTTTAGATCGGATGGAAGCTTTTGAAAAACGAATTACAGAGCTGGAAGCAGAAAACAAACGGCTGCATGATACGGTGGCCTATTTGACGAAACAGCTCTTTGGCAAGCGCTCGGAGAAGACATCTTCCCTTTCTGAGGGGCAGGTGTCTCTTTTTGATGAGTTACCTCCGGTGTTTAACGAAGCAGAGACTGAGGCTGATCCCAAAGCAACTGAGCCGGACCTGCAGCAGGAAGCGGACAAGTTTGCCAAGAAACGCTACAAAGGTCAACGTAAAGATCAGGTCAAGCATCTGGAACATGTGAAAAAGGTCTATCGCCTGATTGCCGAGGAGCGCTCCTGCGAAAGCTGCGGTACCGAACTGGTGGCTGTCGGTGAAGAGTTCGTTCGGTCCGAATTGGAGTTTATTCCGGCTCAGGTCCGGGTTATCGACTATTACCGTGAGACGCTGGAATGCCGGACTTGCCGGAAAAACGACAGACCCTATATGGAAAAAGCCGAGGTTCCTGATCCGGTTGTCTTGCATTCTTTGGCTTCGCCTTCTACGCTATCTTGGATTATGCATCAAAAGTTCGTCAATGCAATTCCTTTATACCGGCAGGAAGCCGAGTGGCAAATGCTGGGCGTCACCTTAAGTCGGGCTACCATGTCCAACTGGCTGATGGTGGCCGCACGAGATTGGCTGCTACCGGTGGTGCAGCGCCTGCACCAGGAACTGCTAAAAGAAAAATATTTGCATGTCGATGAGACTCCCATCCAGGTCTTACAGGAAGAAGGCCGGAAAAATACGACGGAGTCGTACATGTGGGTTTACAGCACCGGTCAGTACGGAGAGCATCCTATCCGACTTTTTGAGTATCAGCCGGGTCGTGGCGGCAATTACCCTAAGAAATTTTTGAAAGGATTTCAAGGATATTTGCATACCGATGCGTATCCCGGATATGACAAAGTCGAAAAAATCATCCGGTGCTACTGCTGGGCCCATGTGCGAAGAAAGTTCGTCGATGCCATACCGAAAGATGTGCAATCGCCGGAAGCGACAGTGGCTGCACAGGGAATTCAATATTGCAACCAGTTATTTGAAATGGAAAAAGCACTGCGCGACTTACCGGCAGATGAGCGCTACAAAGAGCGTCTAACGAAGCAAATGCCTATGTTAGAGGCCTTTTGGTCATGGGCAGAATCTTCGAGACAAGCCATACTGCCCAAATGCAAAACCAGTGAAGCCTTGCTATATGCTTTAAAGTACAAAGAAGGTTTGATGAACTATTTGAAAGACGGAAACTGCTCTATTTCTAACAACTTGGCGGAAAACAGCATTCGGCCATTTACGATCGGGAGGAAAAATTGGTTATTTAGCGGCAGTCCCAAGGGAGCAGCCGCCAGTGCTGCCATTTACAGTCTGGTAGAGACAGCCAAGGCCAACGGATTAAGTCCCCATCGTTATTTAGAGTATATTTTAGGAGACTTACCCGGTGTTCCTTTTCGGCAATATCCCGAGATTTTGGATGACTATCTTCCATGGCACCCAGACATTCAGAAAAAGTGCTCTTCTAGCAAAACCGGTAAATGAGATGGCCGGTTTTGTTTTTTTCTAGCCACCTTCTTGTTTGACGCTTACGCTAGAAGAATAAAAAAAACAGCCATACGGCTGATCTTAATACTCGTAATTTTTTATTGGTCGGAGCGACACGACTTGAACGTGCGGCCTCTACCACCCCAACCTAGGCTAGAGGCCTTGTACAGTTAGAAGAATGTAGTAAAATTAAGGGTTTGCGATGTTTTTAGTTTGATGCTAAAAGCCGTGTTTTGTACGGTTTGTTAGAAGAATGTTAGAAGGTTTTTGGATTTAGGGCCGGTTGATTTATGTCAATCGGCCCTAAATAAATTGTAATTCTAAATTGGTCAGATGACTCCCGTGGTTTCAAGGTATTTAGTGACTGTAACTAAAAAATCTTTCGCATTTTCCACTGGTATAAGCTCTGTTAAGGGCTTGAGCATAAGATTCCTGATCGGTTCGTTCATATACCACAATACCCTCCTTCCGAACGTTTTGGAAGAATGGTTCATGGGGAAGGACATCCATCTTCACCTTTTTCACGAGCCGCATTTCAATCATCTTACATTAAGAATTTTATGAAGTTGTACCCCAAGCCTTAACCGAAGTTCCGGATAAATGTTAATTAAATCATAAGCTTTCTGAATTGATTCTTGCCGTCCACTTTCTACCTGAAGAAAAACCCTTCCCTCTGGTAGATTATGATTGGATATTACATCAATACTAAATTCATCGTCCACAACATACTTTAGTTCGTCCGCCCGACATGATAGAGCATACCCGCTACCCGGTTTTGGGGACGCAGTAATCCAGTCAATCCCCCACTCAGTCGGTATTGGGTTTGTGCCATTGGTTTCTATAGCAACGTACTTACCTAACTTGTGTAATTCTCGCACTAATGGTTCCAGATCGTATAAGGTTGGTTCTCCTCCGGTAATGACAACGTGGTGATGAGAAAATTGATCAGCAACTACTATCTCATCAGCACTCATCCACTCAGATTCTGATAAATCAAAGGAATACTTTGTGTCGCACCAAGAGCACCTTAGATTACACCCAGCAACCCTAATAAAGGTTGCTCCCTTTCCCATATGAAATCCTTCACCTTGAATACTACTAAATATCTCGATTATCGGATAACGTACCTCAGCCATTACATACCTCGACACAAGCGTCAGGTGTTTCCCATAACCTTATTCTCTCTACAATAACCCCATGAAGCAATAATTTTTCTGCCAATACATCAAAAATATGGTTGGCGATATTTTCAGCAGTCGTCCTAAACGGATATATATCGTTTAAAACTTTATGATCAATTTTGCTAATTACTTCTTCTGTAACAACTGCGTTAAGGTCATAGAAATCTATGACCATACCATCGCTTGAACCACCGCTTATTAAGAGTTTGTTTGTTCTAACAACAGTTACTTCCAACTTATAGGAATGACCATGCATGGCAGAACATTTCCCTTTGTGTTCTGGTAAAAAATGTGCAGAATCAAACATAAATATCTTGGTTAGTTTTATGACTTTTGCCAACTATTACTTGCCTACTTTCGTATTGAGATATTTTTTTAAACCGTCATTCCTTAGTTTGCATGCAGGACATTCTCCACAACCGTCTCCTACAATACCGTTGTAGCACGTTAGTGTTCTTTGACGAATGTACGCCAACTTACCTAGTTGATCGGCCAATGCCCATGTATCTGCCTTGTCTATCCACATTAATGGGGTATGAATAACGAATGGATAGTCCATAGCTAAATTTAGCGTAACATTCATAGATTTGATAAAAACGTCACGACAATCAGGGTAACCACTAAAGTCAGTTTCACAGACTCCAGTGACAATATTGTTAATCCCTCTCTGCTTGGCTGCCACAGCCGCAAATGATAGGAATAGTAAATTACGACCATCCACAAATGTGGTGGGCAGTTGTCCGCCTTCTCCGGCTTTTATTTCGATATCTGATCTAGTTAACGCGTTATGAGCCAACTGGTTAAGTAGGCTCATATCTAAAACCATATGATTTATATTAAATTCTTTGGCAATACTTGCAGCAC
>NZ_DATMXX010000293.1:0-6784 GCF_035561255.1 Sporomusa sp.
GTACGGACATATTGACATACGTACATATAAAATATAATATCTGTTTCCTATTATATTGACAATAGTCTGATGCAACAAAAAAATATAGGATATCAACTGGGCTGTACATTAACAAAGCCGTTATTTTGCCTGCCAGAGCAAATAGCGGCTTTTTTTAATAATTATTATTGGTGAAGAATGGTGCTAAATCAGCTTTTATACAAATTCGATTTAGGACTTTCTAAAATATTATAAGGAGAATGGTACTATGAGAGAAAGAATTAAAGAACAGCCGGCACCCGAAATCATTGAATACTTGTTCAAACCGGGCATTAGTAATGATATGGCAAGGTCTTATTCCACTATTTTAGCGGTTAATGCGGCTCATGTCATTATGCTGATGGAAGAAAAAATTATTACCCGTGATGTTTGCAAAAAAATACTGTCGGTGACCAAAGAAATGGACTTGGCCGGAAAGCCGGACTTTGAGATCAATTATAACCTTGAAGATTTATATTTCAATATGGAAGCTTATCTGATCAAGACAGTTGGCCTAGATGTAGGGGGGCAGCAGCATACCGGACGCAGCCGCAATGATATGATTGCCACGATTATCAGGATGGACAGCCGGGATTATTTTCTGAAACTTTGCAGTATGGTTAACGGGCTGCGTGAAGCATTACTTGCTTTAGCAAAAGAACATGCCAGTGTTGTCATGTCCGGGTACACCCATTTGCAACCCTCGGAACCGATTACCATGGGGCATTATTTTGCTGCGATATTATACGCACTGGATCGGGATTATCAGCGTATTATCAATGCTTATGGCCGGTTGAACATTTGCCCTCTTGGATCAGGCGCAATGGCATCGACCTCCTTTAAGATTAACCGTGAAACAACGGCTAAACTTTTGGGTTTTGATGACTATATGGGTAATTCACTGGATGGAGTTGCATCCCGTGATTATGTTCTGGAAATTGAAGCAGCCTTTGGCATCATGATGAACAATCTAAGCCGTATGGCGCATGACCTGTATCTTTGGTCCACACCGGAATACGGTTATATTGAAGTTGGCGGCTCGGTAGCTGTCTGCAGCAGCATTATGCCGCAGAAAAAAAATCCGATGACTTTAGAACATATCAAAGCAAAAGCAGCTCATGTGGAAGCCTTTTTTGTTTCGGCTTTTAGCGCCTTGAAAAATACGCCGTTCACTCATGCCCGGGATATCAGCTGTGAATCTGTGAGTTACTATTATCCGGCGTTAAAGGAAGTTGAGGCGGCCGTCCAACTGGCGACGGTTACCATCAAAACAATTAAGGTTAATAAAGAAATCATGCTGGAGCGGGCGAAGAATAATTTTTGCACAGTAACAGAACTTGCGAATTATTTAGTTCGCTATGACGGTATTTCTTTTAGAGCCGCCCATGAAATTGTCGCAGAAATCGTTGCCTATATGCTGGAACATAAAAAGTCCTCGGAAGATATCAATTCAGAGATTTTAGCTGAGATTGCACTAAAAGGCCTGGGTCTGAAAACCACCCTCACCAATGAACAAATCGCCAATGCGCTGAACCCGGTACTGAACGCCCGTGCTAAAGATGTTGCCGGCGGCCCTGCTCCCCAGGAAGTTGAAAACCAGTTGGTTAAGCTGGCGGCCTTACTGGAACGTGACAAAAAAGAATTAACCGTTCTGACGGAAAGAGCTGCCCTGGCCAAAGCCGCACTTAAAGCCAGAGTCAATGATATTGTAGCCAACTGACAGCAAGCGGAGGCGAATACTCTGTCAAGCCCTAAGTAATATTGGAGGTGGAATCGTTTATGTTCTTTTTGGAGTTTGTCATTGTACTTATTGTTATGCTTATTGGGGCTCAGTACGGTGGAATATTCTTTGGTATGGCCGGGGGCGTCGGGCTAGCGGTATTAGTGTTTGCGTTTAAACTTGCCCCGGCTTCCCCGCCGATTGCCGTCATGCTGATCATCCTGTCGGTTGTTATTGCCGCCAGTACCCTGGAAGCTGCCGGCGGTATGCAGGTCCTCATTAGAAAAGCAGAGGAATTGTTGCGAAAACATCCAAGCAGAATTACTTTTTTTTCCCCGCTAATCGCCTGGGTGTTTACCTTCATGTCCGGCACCGGAAATGTTTTATACAATGTTCTGCCGGTCATTGCGGAAGTGGCCCGCGAGGCCAAAATCCGTCCGGAAAGGCCAATTTCAATTTCTGTTATTGCTTCTCAGCATGCAGTGGTCGCTTCGCCGATTTCCGCGGCGACGGTCGCGTTGGCCAGCATGCTGGCACCACAGGGCATTACATTAACGCAGATCATGGTAATTGCCATACCGGCGACACTCATTGGCATCATAGCGGGGGCCCTGGTCGTCAACCGAATGGGCAAGGAACTGGAAGACGATCCGGTTTATCTTGAAAAAATGGAAAAAGGGCTGATCCCGGTATTAACCGCCCAGGAACAAGCGGCGATAGCCAATAAAAAAGAGGCAAAATTATCGGTTGTTATCTTCCTGATCGGAGCAATCCTCGTTGTTTTGTTAGGCACTTTCTCCTGGCTGAGACCTGACGTTGTGAATGCTGCCGGTAAAGTGAGCAAACTGGATATGACTAATGCCATTGAAATTGTCATGCTGTCTGTCGCGGCACTAATGGTTGTAACGTGCAAAGTCGATGTGAACAAAATCATCTCAGGCTCTGTTTTTAAAAACGGGATGCTGGGTGTAGTCAGTGTATTTGGTTTGGCATGGATGAGTGACACCTTGCTTGCCAGCAATATGGATATTATTAAAAGTTCAGTACAGGAAATGGTAAAGGCCCAGCCACTGTTGTTCGCTTTTGCGCTGTTTGTGGCCTCCGCGATTACTCACAGCCAGGGCGCTACAGTAGCGGCATTAGTGCCTTTGGGGATTGCGCTGGGGGTTTCCGGATTGACCATAGCAGCAATGTTTCCGGCAGTATGCGGCTATTTTATTATCCCAAGTACGGGTGTTTTGCTGGCCGGCGTTGCATTTGACCGGACAGGCACCACCCAAATCGGCAAATATGTAATCAATCACAGTTATATGATTCCGGGCCTGGTTGCGACAGTCGTCGGCGTTACTACCGGGTTTGCCATAACCCGCATCTTTTTTTAAAGGAGCATTTCAAATGTATTGTCCGGTAACTTAATTAGTCGAAAATCCTGCAATATTAAAATATTGCAGGATTTTTGTGTTTTTTGGGAATGTATCGGATATAGTGCCCAGTGGGAGCTTGGCTGGTTTGCGTTGGTCTAGTAAAAGGGCATTACCCAAAGAATAAAGGATTTGAAATTAGGGCATTAGGATAATTTAGGAAGACAAAATGAATGCCTGAGCAATGACAACCGGCCAGGCCCTGGTTATAAATTAAGTAAACAGGAACAGTAAGACTGGGAGAGAAATAATGCTATTTGATTGGAGTATGGCTTTTCATAAAGTACCAGAATTCAAAATGATAGTAGGTCAGAGTTAAACCGTTTGCCGGGAGGTGAACGGTTTTTCGCAGTTGCTCCAGCGGCCCCATCAGATTTTGTTGTGGTTTATACAACAGTTAAGTGTTTCACAAAACCTCCAAAAAATTATAATATATTGAAAATACAAAATATATCTTAGCAGTTAGGAGGCCGAGCTATGTTCAAACATCTATTTTCCGAAGGAATAATAGGCAGCATGAAGACTAAAAACCGCATTGTCATGACCGCCATGGGCAACCATTTAGCAAATTCAGACGGCAGCGTATCGGAACGGGATATTGCTTTTTACGGTGCCCGGGCCAAAGGTGGCGTGGGGGTAATCATTACCGAGTGTGCTCTTGTTGACGGAGCAAGAGGAAAAGGAAATAATAATCAAATATCTGTGGCAGAAGACCGTTTTATACCCGGCTTAAAACAACTGGCCCAGGAAATTCATAGGTATGGCGGCAAAGTTGTTGTCCAAATTTATCATCCCGGCAGGCAAGGCATCAGTGCTGTAAACGGAAATCTTCCTATGCTGGCTCCCAGTGAAGTAGAATGCCAGGCGGTGCACCAGCCGACTGTAGCCATGACAACCGCGGAAGTAGCGGATATGGTTGAGCGGTTTATTAAAGCAGCGGTTAGAGTAAAAGCAGCAGGGATAGATGGTGTCGAGGTGCATGGTGCCCATGGGTACTTGATTAATCAGTTTTTAAGTCCTTATACCAATAAGCGGGAGGATAAGTATGGGGGAAGCTTTGAAAACCGGATGAGATTTCTGGAAGAGATTGTGCTGGGGATCAGACAGCACTGTGGCGAGGATTATCCTTTAATCGTCCGGTTGTCGGTGGATGAATTTTTAGGAACTGTTGATGGGTGTGAGCGAGGATTAAATTTGGCTGATGGCGTAAAAATAGCCCGGCACCTGGAAGAATTGGGCGCGGATGCAATTGATGTCAGCTCCGGCATATATGAAAGCATGAATATAGCCTGGGAACCATCATCCTTTGAACAGGGCTGGAAGAGTTATCTGCCTGAAACAATAAAGAAAGCAGTAAATATTCCGGTTATCGGCGTGGCGGTAATTAGAGATCCTGAGTATGCGGATAAGATGATAGCGAAGGGAAAGCTTGATTTCGCGGGTTCTGCCAGACAGCATTATGCCGATCCCGAATGGTCCAACAAGGCAAAAGCAGGAAAAGTGGACGAACTGAGAAAATGCATATCCTGTCTTCACTGTATGGAAACGCTTATGGCTGCAGACATGAGCCCCATACCCTGTCAATGCGGTATTAATATCCAAAGCGGCAGAGAATTAGAGTACAGTGATTTTAAACAGGACGGCAATGGACGGATTGTGGCGATAATCGGAGCAGGACCTGCAGGTCTGGAAGCTGCCCGGGTCTTGGCTATGCGCAACTATAAGCCAATTATATTTGAAAAAACCGATAAAGCAGGCGGGCAGCTGGAGCTTGCCAATAAACCGCCTAATAAAGAGAAAATCAGCTGGCTTATCAATTACTTAACAGGACAGGTAAATAAATTAGGTGTGGAAATACGCTTTAATACGGCGCCTACGCTGGAAAACATAAAAGAGCTAAATCCTTATGCAGTATTTATTGCCCAGGGTTCTGAGCCCATTATGCCTGAAGCCATTCCCGGCATCGCCGGACAAGAGGTTTTGTGCGCTACGGAAATATTAAGAGGCAAAGTAACTTTAAAAGACAAAAAAGTGGCTGTTATCGGTTCAGGAATGACCGGCATCGAAACAGCCCATCTGTTAGCTGAAAACGGAAATGATGTCAGTATATTTGAAATGGCCGATACGATAGGGCCGGGATTGTATTTTCAAAACCTTATTGACGTAATGAATCATATCGGGAAATTAAGCGTAAAGCTGTATCCAAAGCATAAACTCCTGAAAATAGATAATGGCAATGCGATTTTTGAAATCACGGCAAACGGTGAAAAGAAAGAATACAAATTTGATGCCGTTGTTATTTGCCTGGGAACAAAACCCAATCAAGCATTAACAAAAGAAATTAAAGCAAATTTCGAACAGGTCTATATCCTGGGAGACGCTGCCAAGGCAGGCAGAATAAGGGATGCAATGGAAACAGGCTTTTTAAGCGCATACAATCTATAATTTATAAAGGAGAGGGGAATAAAAATGGGAAGATATGCACAAACATGCCCGATCATTTATGGTGCTGGAACCATTAGCTTACTGGGGGAAGAAGTCAAAAAACTAGGGTGTTCTAAAGTCATGGTAGTATCTGACAAAATTGTTTCAGAGAAGCAAACCTATGCAAAATGCAAAAAAAGTTTGCTGACTGCCGGGCTGGAAATTGTGGAGTTTACTGAAATAATTCCTGATCCACCGGATTATATGATAAACCAGGGAGGCGAATTAGCCAAAGCTGAAAAAATTGACGGTATCATAGCCATCGGCGGCGGCAGCCCCATGGACGCCGCCAAGGGCATCAATGTTTTAGTCAATAACCCGGGTACTGTTAATCAATACTTTGGCAATCCTTTTTATACTCCGGGAGTACCTGTGGTGATGGTGGTAACCACTGCGGGGACCGGCAGTGAAAGCACTTCTGTAGGTGTAATCACAGATACCGCGAATAATGTAAAAAATTCGGTAATTTGCAATGCTACGTTAGGCATACTGGATCCGGAAGCGACACTAACCGCACCGCCGGAACTAACAGCCCAGACAGGAATGGATACCTTTGCCCACGCCGCAGAGGCCATTACCGCCAAAATACCTAATCCAAAATCGGAATTGCTGGCGTCAGATGCTATAAACAAAGTCGTTGCCAATCTTCCGCTGGCTATTGCCGACGGACAAAATATAGAGGCCAGAGGAGAGCTTTTACTGGCAAGCAATTTTGCCGGCATAGCCTTCAATGACGCCTTGGTGCATTTAGGACACGCCATCGCCCATGCGGTGGGGGCTAAATTCCATATCACCCATGGTATTGTATGTGCTTTGGCATTGCCGGAAGTGATGAAGTATGCTGCCGATATCAACGAACAAAAAGTCAAAATTGTCGGCGAAGCCATGGGTATCCGGTTTAGCGGTCAAGAAAGCCCTAAGGAAATCGGGGAGCTGGTGGCCCAGGGAATACGGGGTTTTGCTAAAAATTTAGATATTAAATCCTTTGAGGCTCTAGGTATAGCAAGGAAAGAGCTGCTGGAGATAACTCCATTAGTTTTTAAAGATGCCTGTTATAATTTTGTACCGAAAGAATTAACGCAGGCCGAGGTAGAAGTTATATTGGGGAATATGTACGATAATTATAAATAGAGCCTAAAAT
>NZ_DATMXX010000294.1:0-2118 GCF_035561255.1 Sporomusa sp.
GTGCGGAAGAACGCTTTACTATCTTATTTCATACTAATCCATGTATGATGGCCATAGTTACCTTAGCGGGAAGGTATGTTGATGTAAACGAGGCCTTTATAGAGAATATTGGGATGAATAGAGGCGACATAATTAATAAAAATACTACTGAAATCGACTTAGGAGATGGTGGCAGTATAGCTGTAAGGCTCAGACAAATGATGCGAGATCATAGTCAGATTAGAAATGAGGAGATTCATTATATTACAAGTTTTAACGAAGAAAAAACTGCATATTTATCAGGGGATATTATAGATTTTGGTATAAATAAGTGTGCTTTAATTATACTTACAGATATCACTGAGCGTCGATGTTTAGAAAAAGAATGGTTACGTCTGGATCGTCTCAATTTTGTTGGCCAGATGGCCGCTAGTATTGGGCATGAGATACGTAATCCTTTGACAACTGTTCGGGGCTATCTTCAACTTTTTCAAAAACGAAAGGATAGTATAGCCATGACTGATGCCGCGGCTGTCATGATTGAAGAACTTGATCGTGCTAATACAATTATCACTGAATTCCTGACTATGGCAAAAAATAAACGCAGTGAGTTTTCAAGAATAAATATAAACGAAATAATTAATAGCCTGTTGCCTCTCCTAAATGCTAATGCTTTAGAGAATGGTAGAACAATTAAGACCCAGTTGGGTGCAGCTGCTGAGATTTCCTTAGACACGAGAGAGATTAGGCAGGTAATCTTAAATCTAGTGCAAAATGCTATTGAAGCAACTGACTGTGGTGGTACAATTACAATAAGGACTTCAGAGTCGAACCAAGAAGTAATCCTTACAGTAGAAAACGATGGTAAAAGAATTCCACCGGAAGTGCTGGATAAGTTGGGTACGCCATTCTTTACAACAAAAGACACCGGCATGGGCATGGGATTAGCTGTATGTTATAGTATCGTAGCCCGCCATAAGGCTAAACTTATGGTAGAGTCGACTGACACTGCAACTAGATTTGATATCCGGTTTTGATTGATTCCTCGCAAGCTCAACATATGTAAGAGCAACTACTTGCCGGGTTTACTGGGTCATTTAGATTATATAAGAGGTGTTAACTATGATTCAATCAGATTGGCAGGATATTTTAGTTAATTTTGTTTATACAAATCTGCCGGCGTTAATGAATCCAGCAAGCAACATCACTATTGTGAGCACTACATCCCTGCCTATTCTACCAGATGCAAATACAATTGTTATAACACCGGAAATCTTATTAGGGCTTCAGGCTTATGTATTAAATAACTTTGATGATTTACGCCTGCCTAGTGATATTCAAGACATAGTAAGAGAGTTCTTTTCGGTAAACCTGCCCGAAGACTCTAACCAGGGTGTCGTGTTATAAAAAAAGAGCCATCCAGATAAATGGATGGCTTGAATATTAAAAAGCTATTGGATATATCTGCGGGCACCGATGTAGTGCTCAGTATAATATTCTTCAGATAGAGAATTAATAGTTACCTGTTTGGCAGCGGAGCTGGCATGGATGAATTTGCCGTCACCCATGTAGAAACCAACATGAGAGGCACCCGGTTTGTAGGTTGTAAAGAAGACCATATCGCCTACTTTTAGATTAGACTTTTCGATAGCAACACCTGTACTATATTGTTCAGCTGCTGTCCGTGGAATCGTAATACCGTTTTCTCTCATCACATATTGTGTATAACCGGAACAGTCCCAGCCGTCAGGCGTTGCACCACCCCAGACATAAGGAACTCCCATATATTTTTGGGCACTCTTAACAATTGTTGCGCCTTTTGTAGTGTTAGTGTTGGTAGTAGTATTAGTAGTGTTGGGGCTTATTGCACCAAGGGCAGAAGATATATTATTAGCGCTGCTGCTATTGTCTGAGTTTCCGAGAACTTTGCCTAGCAAAAGCGCTAGCAGGATGTTTAGTATTCCACTAGAACTACTGCTGCTTTGAGCAGAAGGGCCAGCGATGTCTGTAAGTGAGAATGCTTTTGCGGGTGCTGCCGGCATAAACAGGGTAGTAAAAAACGTGAAAAGAAGAATAAGTGTTATGTTATTCGAATAGCGTTTCATTACGCCCTCCTTATCAAAAGATATTTATATCAAC
>NZ_DATMXX010000295.1:0-5698 GCF_035561255.1 Sporomusa sp.
ATATAGAAGATAATAAAAAAAGAATATTTTTGAGCCCAATAGGCGGCATCATGAGAGATAGAAAGGAGATGAATGATGAAAATTAATAAGCTCCATCAAGAGAGTCAGCTATTATGGTATAAAGATGCCATTATTTATCAACTGCATGTCAAGGCATTTTATGATAGCAATGGTGACGGTATTGGTGATTTTCGGGGATTGATTGATAAACTGGATTATCTCGCTGACCTGGGTGTAACCACACTCTGGTTGCTGCCGTTCTATCCATCACCCTTGCGAGATGATGGATATGATATTGCTGATTATTTAAAGATTAACTCCTTGTACGGAAATATGAATGATTTTCGCGTTTTTCTCCATGAAGCTCATGCGCGGGGCATTCGTTTGATTACTGATTTAGTGCTGAATCATACGTCTGATCAGCACCATTGGTTTCAAAGGGCCAGGACATCTCCGCCTGGCAGTCGCTGGCGTAATTACTATGTATGGAGTGATACAACCGATAAGTTCAATGACGCAAGGGTTATTTTCAATGATTTTGAGTCATCCAATTGGACTTGGGACTCTGTTGCCCAAGCGTACTACTGGCATCGCTTTTATCCCCATCAGCCTGACTTGAATTTTGATAGCCCGGATGTTCGCCGGGAGATTCTAAAGACAGTTGATTTTTGGTTGCGTCTCGGTGTTGACGGTTTTCGGCTGGATGCTGTTGCCTATTTATATGAGCGAGAAGGGACCAGTTGCGATAATCTGCCGGAAACACACGCGTTTCTACAATATCTTCGCAAATATATTGACGAAAAATATCCAAACAGGATGTTATTGGCTGAGGTAAATCAATGGCCGGAAAATGTAATTCCTTATTTTGATGACGGTAATGAGTGTCATATGGTATATCATTTTCCTATCATGCCGCGATTGTTCATGTCTCTCGGAATGGAAGACAGCTTTCCGCTTATTGAAATAATCCGGCGTACACCACCTATACCGGAAACTTGCCAGTGGGCTATGTTTTTGCGGAATCACGATGAATTGACCTTAGAAATGGTTACTGATGAGGATCGGGATTATATGTACCGGATGTATGCCAAGGATTCACGGGCCAGGATTAATCTGGGCATTCGAAGACGTCTGGCACCTTTATTGGGGGATAATCGCCGCCGCATAGAGTTGATGAACGGGTTATTATTTTCATTGCCGGGGTCACCGATTATCTATTATGGCGATGAGATCGGAATGGGTGATAACATTTACCTGGGTGATCGTGATGGAGTACGTACTCCTATGCAATGGAGTGCCGACCGCAATGCCGGTTTTTCCTGGACCAGCTCCCAGCGCTTATATTTGCCGGTGGTGGCAGATGCTGAATATCATTATGCTGCAGTGAATGTTGAGTCGCAGCAGAACGAGCCGAGTTCCCTGCTATGGTGGATGCGGCGTCTTATCGCTTTACGTAAACGTTATAAGGCTTTTGGCCGCGGAACTATGGAATTTATTGAGTCTGACAATCGCAAGGTTTTGGCTTTTGTTCGCCAATATGAAAATGAAACAATTCTGGTTATTGCCAATTTGTCTCGGTTTGTGACATATGCACAACTTGATCTGACAAACTACCAGGGGTTGGTTCCTGTTGAAATGATTGGCAGGACACCATTTCCGGCCATAAATGAAAATCTCTACTTTATTTCTTTAGGTCCACACACATTTTTTTGGTTCACATTGGAGGAGCCACGCAATCTGCAACTGCGCCCCTTGTGTAGCGGTTCTATTGAGTTAGCTCCTGTAATAACAGTCAATGACTGGGGTGATCTGTTTGGGCGAGCTGTTCAACATGAGCTGACTGAGGCTTTTTCAGCCTATTTAAATACCTGTAGTTGGTTTGGGGGGCGAGAAAAAACAATTAAAGCGGTAACCGCTCGTGAATTTATTCCATTACCTGATACGAGTGTGCAGATGGTATTTATCAGTGTGGAATATATGGAAAGCAGTTCGGAATTGTATTTGCTTAATTTGGCGATGAAAGCTACGGATGAATTGGGGGGGAGACCTGCTGGCTGCAGTGTCATCCTCCGTATTCGTAAGGAAAACGAAGAACGCTTGTTATACGAGGTTAGTGATGACAAAAAATTTCATCAGCTGATGTGGTCGGTGATTGACAAGCGGCGTAAATTAAAAGGCCAAACAGGTGAAGTGATTTCCAAACACAGCAAATATTTCAGGGGACTGGTGAAGGAGAATCGAATGATTCCAGATTCACAAACACTGGCTAATGAACATAATAACAGCTCTATTTTGTTTAAACCCTTGTTCGTGCTTAAGGTATTTAGAAAAATAGATACCGGCATCAATCCAGATCTGGAGATATTGCGACATTTCTCCGAGATAGGATTTGGTTATGCTCCTAAAGTTCACGGATCAATGGAATATTATAATGACCGTGGTGAAGTGATTACTATCGCTGTTCTGCAGCAGTTTGTACAACACCGGGGCACTGCCTGGGATTGTGCGCTGGATCACCTGGGGGACTTTTATGAGCGTATTTTAAGTAGCCGTAAACCGCCGTTATTACCAGTTTCATTCTGGTCGGCAGTGGACAAAGCGATACCTAATGATGTGAGCCAAATGACAGGATCGTATCTGGAATCTCTGGTACAGTTAGGTTTACGTACCGGTGAAATGCATATTGGCCTGGCAGGTGGTGGAGATCAGTCGGAATTTGTACCAGAGCCATTCAATGTTTTTAACCGACAATCGCTGTACCACGGTCTGGCCCAGGAGCTAAGCGGTGTAAAATGGCTTCTGAAAAAACAAATGTCCTCTTTAAGGCCGGAGGACCAACTACTAGCGGCCAAGATCCTGGAATATGAACAACAAGTCATGGCGCGGATCGAAGAGATGAAAGCAATGGAATTTAATGCCGCACGGATCAGATGCCATGGAGATTATCGGTTGGAGCAACTGTTGTATACAGGCAATGACTATATGATCATTGATTTTGAGGGCAACCCGGAACGCCCGCTTAGTGAACGGCGCCTGAAGCGTTCACCACTGCTGGATGTTGCAAGTATGCTGCATTCTTTGTATTGTGCTTCACAGGCTGTTCATCTGGGTTTAGTACCGGGCATAGAGGTTTCAACAGAAAACCAGGTGCTGCTTCAACAGTGGAGTCAGTCCTGGTATAATTGGGCCTCAGCCTCTTTTCTTAAAGGATATGTAAACTCTGTCAAAGATACAGGCCTGCTGCCGGCTGATCGTCAGCAATTAGAGGTGTTGCTGGATGTATTTCTCTTGCAGCGGGGTATCTATCAAATAGTTTCCGGGCTGAAAAATCGTCCGTCCTGGATTGGCATTGCACTGCGTGGCTTGTTATGGACAATTGAGTTTGATAAGCCAAGGTTATCTGTGTGAACGCACAAACTATGGAGGTGAAGGAGATGGGAAATAAATTAGACATTAAGCGTCTATTGGTGGTATCTAACCGTCTGCCTGTTACAATCGATAAAAAGCAGGGGGAGTATATTTTTAAAGAGAGTGTAGGGGGGCTTGTTTCTGGTTTTAGCGCCTATTTTAACTCTTTGCAGGATACGACGTTCTCCGAGGAGGATTCTGTTTGGATAGGCTGGCCTGGGATATCAGTTGATCCTGATGACCAACAGTTGATTAGTGAGCGTTTGTCCCAGGAGTTTAGTGCCAGCCCGGTATTTCTGGATGAAGTTACTATGGATAAATTCTATCTTGGATTTTGCAATAAGACAATCTGGCCACTATTTCATTATTTTTTTAGCCTGACTAAATTTGAAGATGATCTCTGGGAGCAATATGTGGCAGTGAATAAGGTTTTTTGTGAAGCCGTCTGCCAAATTGCCCGCCCCGGCGATGTAATCTGGATCCATGATTATCATCTTATGCTGTTGCCGGGAATGTTGCGGGAACGAATGCCTGATGCTCCAATCGGCTTTTTTTTGCACATTCCGTTTCCAGACTATGAGATTTTCCGTCTGCTGCCCCGCCGTTGGGGAGCTGCTATTTTGGAAGGCTTGCTTGGCGCTGATCTTATCGGGTTCCATACTATTGACTATACACAATATTTTTTAAATAGTGTAGCCCGTATCCTTGGTCTTGCCCATACACTTGGCCGGGTTAGGCTTGGCGAAAGAATGGTGCGGGTTGACACTTTTCCTATGGGGATTGATTTTGCCAAATATAATAATACAGCCAAGCAACCACGGATTATTCGCGAGTCTGAACGGCTACGGCGGATGCTTGGTGACCGGAAAATTATCCTTTCAGTAGATCGGTTGGACTACACTAAAGGAATAGCCAACCGCCTGGAAGCGTTTGCCTTATTCCTGGAACAGTATCCTCAATGGCAGGAAAAAGTAATACTTGCCCTAATCGTAGTTCCGTCTAGAGTTGGCGTGGATCAGTATCAATCCATGAAGAGGAGTATTGATGAAACCGTTGGGAGGATCAACGGCCGGTTTGGTACGTTACGCTGGGTTCCGGTTGTGTATCAGTACCGATATCTACCATTATCACCACTTGTTGCCTTATATAGCGCCAGTGATATTGCTCTGGTTACGCCATTGAGGGACGGGATGAATCTAGTGGCTAAGGAGTATGTCGCTTCAAAAGCCGACAATCAGGGGGTATTGATTCTGAGTGAAATGGCAGGTGCTGCCAAAGAACTGGACCAAGCAATTATGGTTAATCCTAATAGTATTGAAGAAATTGCTGGAACAATTCAAGAAGCACTGGAGATGCCTGCGGAAGAACAACAGCGTCGGAACAAGAGCATGCAGGTATTGCTGGCCAAGTATGATGTTATTCGCTGGGCTGACCTATTTATCAAGCAATTGCTTGGCATGCGGGAATCGGAAAGAAAAGCTGCAACTAAAATTGTAGCCGGGCAATTACGCAATACTATTCTAAGAGAATATAAAATGGCGCGGAAACGCCTAATTCTGCTTGATTATGATGGTACGCTGGTGCCATTTGCCAACGATCCGCTGCTGGCTGTTCCAGATGATTGCCTGCTTGAGAATCTGCAATCACTTGTCACTAGTGAACAAAATGATGTGGTTATTGTCAGTGGGCGTGGCAGAGATACCCTTCAAGAATGGCTGGGGCATATTCCCCTTCATATGATTGCTGAGCATGGTGCATGGCGTAAGAGAAAATCAGGAAACTGGGAGAAAATCATTGATATGCCACCAGATTGGCGTTCACAGGTGTTACCCATTTTTCAATTCTACGTCGATTTATTGCCAGGATCATTTATTGAGGAAAAAGATTGTTCTATTGTTTGGCACTACCGAAGGGTTGAAAAAGAGATAGCTGATTTTCGGGCTAACGAATTGAAATGGGAATTAATTAATTTTACTTTACATACCGATTTACAGGTATTGGAGGGTAATAGGATTTTGGAAATCAAGCACAAATTAAGTAATAAAGGTGCGGCAATAAAACCCTGGCTTGACCAGGCCGACTATGATTTTATTCTGGCGGCAGGTGATGATAAGACCGATGAGGACTTGTTTGCGATACTGCCTGCAGAGGCTTGTTCTATTAAGGTTGGTATGGGTGAAACAAAAGCAAAATATATTGTGCATAGTCAGGAAGATTTTTGTGGGTTATTGGCAGACCTTGTTGGCCATGAAAAATAACAAAGCAATGCTAAGATTTCGAAAAAGCTATA